>NZ_JANSHJ010000009.1:0-59973 GCF_047502615.1 Synechococcus sp. W60.3
GCGGGCGGAAGCCGGCCAGGAAGGCATTTGGCTAGAGGGATCCCCTGCTTGGGAGGCACAGTTCCCCATTGTCCAAACTACCCGCATCGGCATTACCCGCGGGGTAGAGCTTCCCTGGCGCTGGTACATTAAGGGGCATCCGGCGGTGTCGCACTATTAGTGGGGGCAAGCCGACAATGCTGCCGCAAGGCAAAGACTCCTGGCAAAGGCTGTCTGGGCTGGTCAGCGGCGTTGTGCTGCTCCTGCCCGCGTTGGCCCAGCCGGTTGCAACTTCTCCAGGACTCTTGACAATGCAAGCCCAGCGCCACTCCCCCTATCGCACCAGGTTGCAGCGCTGGCATGCCCCCCAAGGTTTTCAGGGCTGGTCAGCCCGCGGGATCCGGCTGAACGCCCAAGGGCAATTGGTCTTAGATCCAGAGAGCTGGCGGCAAGAAGTCAGCCTTGAGGAGCCGCAGTCGCCATTGCGCGGACGTCCTTTTCATCCCCCCGGCAGCTATTGGGTGGGAGAAGCCATCAGCCCGGAAGTTCCCGCCAGCTTTCCTCTGGTGGAAGCAATCGTCTCCTGGAATGCCACCACCCCTCCCGGCACCTGGCTAGAAGTGGAGATCCGGGCCAAGCTTGCGGGGCGCTGGACGAAGTGGTATCACGCCGGCGTGTGGGCTGCCGATCCGCCCACCCTGGCCAGCCACTCCGTGCGCGGGCAGGAAGACGCAGATGGCAACCTGCACACGGACTTGTTGGTGCTCAAGGATACCCACAACGGGGCAGAGGCTTTCCAAGTCAGGGTGCGCCTGTTCACGCAAGAGGCGGGCCGCTCTCCCCTGGTGGATCAGGTGGCGGTTGCCTTTTCCAACCAGCCGGCCCAGCCCGACCGCCTCTCCCCTGGGGATCCCAGCCGCTGGGGCCAGGTCTTGGAGCTGCCCTTGTGTTCCCAAATGGTCTATGCCGACGGGGGAGCAGCTTGGTGCAGCCCCACTGCCTTGGCGATGGTGATGGCCTACTGGCAGCGGGATCCCCCCCCCTGTGAGCCGTTGGTGCGCGCCGCGGCGGCCGGGGTGTACGACCGGGTTTACCAGGGCCACGGCAACTGGGCCTTCAACGTGGCTCATGCCGCCGAGCGGGGTTTGGCCGGCGTGGTGGCGCGGCTGCAGAGCCTGGCCCAGGCAGAAGCCTGGATCGCGGCCGGCGTGCCGGCTATCCTCAGCTATGCCTGGGGCGAGGGCGAGCTGGAGGGGGCGCCGATCCCCAAAAGCAACGGCCATCTGGCGGTGCTGGTGGGGTTTGACCGCCAAGGGGATCCCATCCTCCACGATCCGGCGGCCAAGACCAACGAAGAAGTTCGCCGCACCTACCGCCGCGACCAGCTAGAGCCTTTGTGGTTGGCCCACTCCGGGGGTACCGTCTATTTGATCTATCCGCGAGGGTGGCCAATTCCGGACCCATAGGTTAGCCCCGGCCTTCCACCGGGCTGGAGGCTTCTGCTCGAAGAGGCTGGGATATCGAGCGGACAAAAACGAACATGGCTTGGCGAGCATCCGATTGCCATCTGGCTTTTCGACGGGGATTTGAGTAAGGATATTAAGAAGTGAGGAGTGCAACTCACCCTTGGGTGAGACGGCTTAAGCATGGATAGGGTTAGGGTTCAAGGCCTGCGAGGCTGGCTGAGGGGTTTCCCTATGCCGAGCAGGCGGTGGGGCGCGGCTGTCCGCAGAAAAAGTAGCGGGGCAATTTCTGCCGGCTTTTACGTGAGTTGCTATCGACATGGAGGTTTGGGTTCCCGCCGCTTCCCAGTTTGTGGGAGAGGATGAGCTGCATCATGCCACGACGGGCTTCCCCTGCACCGCTATCTTTGCCGGCGCTGAGTGCTCTGGTGCTGGCCCTCTCGGCCTGCGGCGAGCTCTCTTCCTCTAATTTGTCTCCCAGCGTCGTTTCCCCTTCTGCCCTGCAGCCGGTTTCCACCCCAACTCCCCTCGCCCCCGCCGCTCTCACACTCGAACAGGCCCGCCAATCGGGTTTGGCGGTGCCCAACAACCGCATCGTCCTGCTCCTCCAGGAACAAGGATCCGATCTGGTGGCCCAGCTCCCTGCCTCCGAGGTGGATCGCTGGCTGGCTCGTACCCCCACCTGGCCGGGGGTGGAGGGGATCGATCTCAGCATTACCCTGGGCAGCTATCGCCAGACCGCCAACGCGCCCCTGCGCCTAGGGCAGCCGGCCACCTTCACTTTTACCAACCCACCTGCCGGGGAAGCGGAGCTCAGCGCCATTGCCTACCGGGGATCCACCACCTTGGCACAAGGAAAGGGATCCCTGACTCTTTCTGCCCGCTCTGGAAGCGCTGACAGCAGCAGTCGCCGCCTGAGCCTGCTGGTGCTCTCCGAGGTGGAAGTGCCGCTGCTGCACGCAGGGGCAGGGGTGCCGGCGCCTGGCCAGCCGTTGTTGCTGTCGGGGGAAAATCTGGAGCGGGTGGAAAGCGTTCTTTTTGCCTCAGCCGCCAATCCGGAGCGCATCCTGAGGGGGGAAATTCGCTCGCGCAGCCGCAACAGTCTGACGGTGATGCCGCCAGCCTCCCTTTCCGGCACCGTTTGGGTGGCGGTGGCCGACGCTGAAGGACAAGGACTAGGAACCTGGGTTTACGAGTGGCCCACTCCCACCCCCACTCCTACGGCGGCCTTGGGCTGGCGAGTGGAGACCCTCCTCGATGGCCGCACCGCTGCGGCAGCCAAGCCGGAGGGCAGCAGCTCCGATAACGAAGGGGAGGCCGGGATCTTCCTGCAGCAGATCGGCGGCATTGCCGCAGACCCCGAGGGGTTCTTTTACTTAGCCGACCCGGCCCAGCACCGCATTTTCCGGCTTTCCCCCGAAGGGGAACTGGAGGTGTGGGCGGGCAGCGGCAAGGCCGGCCACCGGGATGGGGTGGCGGAGCAGGCCCAGTTTCACTCCCCCCAAGGGCTACTTTGGGATCCCAAGGGAGGATTGTGGGTGGCCGACAGCGGCAACCACTGCCTACGCCACATCAGCCGCCAGCGACAGGTCACCACCTTTGCCGGCACTTGTGTAGCCGGCTACCGCGACGGGGAGCGCGACGAGGCGCAGTTTCGCGAGCCCTTTGGCCTGGCCTTGGGTCTAGACGGCAGCCTTTACGTGGCCGATCGCGCCAACCGTCGCATCCGCCGCATCAGCCCCGCTGGCGAGGTCACCACAGCGGCTGGCACCGGCCAGCCGGGATCCGCCGATGGGCCGGCAGAGCAAGCCCAGCTTCTGGAGCCGACAGCTCTGGCAGTGGACAAGGCGGGTAACCTCTGGATTGCCGATAGGCATCGCCTGCGCCGGCTCTCTGCCAACGGACACCTGACCACCCTCTCCCAGGCGGAAGCAGGCTACCGCGATGGCCCTCTGGCGGAGGCCCGTTTTCAAACCCTTGCGGGGCTGGCCTTCGACAGTGCGGGGGTCCTCTGGCTGGCCGACCAAGACAACCGCCGCATTCGCCGTCTTCAGCCCAGCGGGCAGGTCTCTACCCTGGCCGGGGGGGATGAGCCGGGCTGGCAGGATGGCCCGGTGGTCTCAGCTCGCTTCCAGCGGCCTGGCTCTCTGCTTGCCTTGCCAGACGGCAGCTTGGTGGTGGCGGATGCTGGCCTGCCTGGCTTGCGGCGTCTTAGCCGCGTCGTCCCCTAGCCCGCCACTCCCGTTTCGAGGGGATCCTCCTAGCCGCCACGGTGGCGGGCCAGGGCCGCTTCGTAAGCCCGCCGACTGGCCTGCAGGGACTTTCCCAAATCCACCACGGGGCGGGGATAGTCTACCCCCAGCCGCACGCCAAACTGCTTTTGCTCAGCAGCGCTGAGGCGGTAGGGCTCGTGGATCTTGTCCCCCGGGATCCCGGCCAGCTCCGGCAGCCAGTGGCGTAAGTAGTGGCCCTGGGGATCGTAGTCGCGGGATTGCTTGGGAATGTGGAAGTAGCGAAAGCCGCGGGCATCGTTGCCCACGCCGGCGGTGTAGTTCCAGTTGCCGTAGTTGCTGGCCACGTCGTAGTCAATCAGCAGCGATTCAAACCATTCCGCCCCCAAGCGCCAGTCGATCCCCAGGTTCTTGGTGAGAAAGCTGGCCACATTCTGCCGCCCGCGGTTGGACATAAAGCCAGTGGCGGCCAGCTCCCGCATGTTGGCATCCACCAGAGGGTAGCCGGTCTCGCCGCGGCACCAAGCCTGAAAGCGGTCCCAGTCCTGCTGCCAGGGGATGGGGATCCCTTGGATCCCCGAGGGACGAAACAGCTTGGCGCCATGCTTGGCCAGGATGAAGCGAAAGTAATCCCGCCACAGCAGCTCGAAGACCAGCCAGTAGGTGGATTCGTTGCGCACCCGCTCCTCCTCGTAGCGCTTGACTTCGGCATACACCGTGCGAGGAGAAAGGCAACCCAACGTCAACCAGGCAGAAAGGCGCGAGCTGTCGTTGGGATCCAGCATGCCGTTGCGGGTTTCTTTGTAGACGCGCAGCCGATCCAGATCCCAGATGTAGATCTGCAGGCGCGCCTGGGCAGCGGTGCTGCCGCCGGTATAGACAAAGCGGGCGCGGGGATCCGGCGGCGGCAAGCTCAACCCCAGCTCCGCCAGAGTGGGCAGAGGGCCAGGGTCCAGCCCTGGCGGCAGGGGCGGCAGGGAGGGGATGGGCAGGGGAGCGCGAACCTCGGCCTTGGCTTCCACCTGCTGGCGAAAGCGGGTAAACACCTCCGGCAGGTCTGCCAGGGCAAAGGGGAGATCTTCGGGGTGGTAGAGGGTGTGACCCCAGTCCAGATGGAGCCGGATCCCCAAGGGCTGCAGCGCTTGCTGCAGGGCCTCAGCAACCGCCTCCTCCTCGGTGCCCACCTCTTCGTGGGCATAGACGGCCTCCACCCCCCACTCCCGCGCCAGGGCCGGGATCACCTGCTCCGGCTGGCCTTGGCGAATGACTAGGTCAGAGCCGCGGGCCCGGAGCTGCTGCCGCAGGTCGGCCAGGCTCTCCAGCAGGAACTGGGCGCGGAAAGAGCCGGTCTTGGGAAAGCCAAAGGCCGTCTGTCCAAAGTGGCGCGGATCTAGGCAATAGAGGGGAATGAGGAGAGATCCCTGCTGGCAAGCCCGCGTCAGCGGCTGGTGATCTAGCAGGCGCAAATCGGTGCGAAACCAGAGCAAAACGGCCATTCTAGACGGATGCCAGCGCTTCCGCTTCTTCTTGGGGATCCCTCCTGGGTCGCCCCAGTTCCGGGCTGGGGACGAAATGGGGCACCTGGGCAGCGGGGATGTGGATGGGGGCCTTGGTGCGCGGGTGATAGGTTTGCCGGGCCGGGCGGTAGCGCAACGAGAAGGTGCCAAAGCGCGCCAGCCGCACCGATCCTCCTTCCGCCAGACATTGGCTGATGCTGTCTAGCATTGCCTCCAGAGCAGCGGCAGCCATTTTGACGGTCAGGCCATCCACCTGGGCGGCCATCTGGCGGGCCAGCAAACGACGATTCAAATGGGGAAGAGAAGCCACGACCACTTATCCAGACAACGGCAACGGGACAACAGCGGCCCTGAGCTTGATGCTCCCAACCTGATATGGCGAGAACTCCATCGGAAAAGAGAACGGCATCTCCCAGGCCGGCTACCTGAAGCTGAAATGTAGGCTTGAGGAAACTGAGAGCTGGGGCGGCCACCTTGCGGCAACTTACACGCAGAGAGGATCCGACACCGCAACTGCCACTAATCCACTGTCTAGCCGGTAGCCAGACTGCTCAACTCGGCTCATCCTTGGCGTGGCCGGAATCGACCACTTCCAGCTCGCTCTCGAAAAACCAGTGCCGGGAGCGATCGGGAAATTCCAAAATGTAGCCGATGCCACTGCCATCGACCACCCGCCGTGCCAGCACCACAGCCTCCTTGCCCACCAGCGCGCTCACCTCTTCTTGTCCGCGATCCTGAATAGAGCGCACCCTAACCTTATCCCCAACTTTGATCACCATAGTCGATCAGGGTAACCGCGAAGAGCTTTACCACTCAAGATGGTACGCCAAAAAGGATCCCTGCCGGAATCTGGCCCGACCGGGCTGAGGCCAACGGGGATTGGCTAGGATGGAAAAAGAGCGTTGTGCCCCCGACTGCCCCTGTGATTGCCCTCTCCCTCAAGCCAGCCCACTGCTCCTGGAGCGTTATCAGCTTTCCCTCCACCCTCTATACCCAGCCGGTTCTGGATTTGTTGATTGCCAAAGTTCCCCCCCCCTGGAGGGCGGAGGTGCGTTTGGGCCTGCAAGAGGCGATCATCAATGCCGTTCGCCACGGCAATGGCCTGGATCCCAACAAGAGGGTGATCGTCGAATACGCCAGCTCCGAGCCGTTTTATCAGTGGCTGGTGCGGGATCAGGGATCCGGCTTTCGTCCCCAGGAGGAGCTAAACCGCTGCCGCTGCGGCATCCTGGAAACGGAAGAGTCAGGGCGGGGAATGCTCCTGCTCACCCAAATTTTCGACTTTGTGCAGTGGAACGAGACGGGCAACCAGCTCTACTTGGGCAAGTACATTCACCCCGGCTGCCGGGATCCCTGGATAATTTGACGGGCTCCACTCAGTACCACTGCCAAAATAGCTTGCCCCTCTGGAGGAGCCAGTGCCCCCGATCCGGATAGGGAGCCTCGGACAGCGTCAGGGCAGTGGTGGCGAAGGCCAGGCGCGTGGACGACCAGCGGGATCCCTGCAGTTGGGGCAGCCAAGTTTCCGGTAGAACCCCCAGGGATCCGTACCCATAGCCCAGGTTGCGGTGGGGCAGGGGGGCCACCAGGCTGCGCCAGGCGCGGCTGGCGCTCAAGGGAGGATCCGCCAGGGCCGCTTCCAAAGCCGCCAAAGAAGAAGCCAGGTAGGAGTAGCCTTCCCGGTCGGTGTGGTACACCTGGGCCGAGAGAGGCGATGCTTCCGGGATGGCGGGCAGGGCTTGGGGAAGAGCCTCTGCCGCCTGCACCCGGGGAGAGCCTCCCCTGCCGCTGACCTGCAGCAGCCCACCGGCCAAGAGGGGGATGTCTTCTCGCGGCGTGGAGTGGCTTGGCTGGGGTTGCGGCTGGGCCGCCGGCTTGCTCCAGACAGTGGCGGTGCCATGCTTAGTTGCAATCGACACCACCTGCCAGCCCTGGGCGATTGCCCGCTCATCCAGCGTTGGCGCATCCGGCCTCTTGCCAACCCACAGCCAGGCCAGTTCCCCATCCGTGGGCAAAAAGGCAAGGGCGAACTCTCCCCTTTCCGGCAACAAGTGCTGCCAGTCCAGCTCCACCTGCAATTGCAACTGCTGCAGCCATTGGCCGGGATCCAGCCGCAGGCCGAAGAGGCTCAGGGGTTGCATCCGCCCCAAGCTCTGCCAAAGGTTGGCCCAGTTCTGTCCGGAAATTAGCGCTAGCGTCTCGTCGGGCAGATGCCGAATAACCTGCGGATGAAAAGCTTCTACCGTCGGCAAAGCGAACTCAGCAGGCGTATGCCAAAGGGCGGCAGTTTCGGCCACCAACCCCCGAAAGTTGACCCCTAGCCCCAGCCCCACTGCCTGCAACGCCAGAGCGTCGGGAGAGGGCGATTCCGGATTTTGCCAGAAAGCCCAACCCACATGCGCCTCCTGTAGCGGCTGGATCACCTGCCGAAACTGCGGCTTGCTCACCAACGACAACTGCGGCAACTGCCACGCATCGATGGCGGCGCGAATGGCAGCAGCCTGTTCTGCCAGCAGCACATAGCGCTCGCCGAAAAGGGCTGCCGTGAACCCCTGCAACTCCGGAAGCGGGCTGGACACCACCTGAATGCCCTTGTAGGTATCCACCTGCACTGGCAAGCCGGCCAAGCTCTGCCGCTCCCACAACAGGTTCAGCTCGAATTGGGCAAGCGCCGCGTCGCGAGTTTCCAAGGCAACCAAGGTGCCCCACTCCGGCAAGCTGGCCAAGAGGGTGCTTTTCCCCAGCCAGGGCTGCACCTCCCGCTCGAAATCCAGGGCTCCCCCGGCCAGCATGGCTCCCAACCAGCCCGGGCCTGCGCCGGAGAAAAACTTCCGCCACTGCTGACGAGTGGCGCGTCGCTGGGAAGCGGGGGTTGCCGCTTGCCAAAATGCCTGCAAATCCTCGAGAGGGGCGGCCAGCAGCAACAGCGCCTGGGTGGAACGGGGAGCTAGGCCCACAATCGGCGGCAGCGCCGGGCGAGATAGCAACAAAGCCAGAGGGCTTTGGGTGAGCAGCCAGGTGATAGCCCACACCACCAGGGCAGCCAGAAGGCCCAGACCGATCAGGATCCCGCGCAAGAGTTGCCGTTGTCCCATACCCACATCCACAGCCTGAAAGACGCGCCGTCTTGCCTCGATGCCAGTACCTCGGCACGGCGTAACCATCTTACCTGCGAGGGGAAGTTTGCGCGCCTTGCTTGCCTTTGGCCCGAACTCGGAGTGAGCGATAATGGGTGCGGCGTTTGCAGCGATGGCTCAGCGATGCGCATTTCCTTGAAGTGGCTGCGGGAATTGGTGGACTTTGAGCTTTCCCCGGAAGAATTGGCAGAAGCCCTCACTCTGGTGGGGTTTGAGGTGGAGGAGATTGAAGATCGCCGCAGTTGGGCAGAAGGGGTGGTGCTGGGCAGGATCCTAGCCGCCGAGCCCCATCCCAATGCTGACAAGCTGCGCGTTTGCCAGGTGGACTTGGGATCTGAGCAACCGGCCACCATCGTCTGCGGAGCGGCCAACGCCCGCGCCGGCTTGCTGGTTCCTGTGGCCACGCCGGGCACTCATCTGCCCGCTGTGAACCTGACCATTGCCAAAGCGGAGAAACGGGGAGTGCTCTCGGAAGGCATGATCTGCTCTTTGGCCGAGCTGGGGCTGGAGAGGGCTTCGGAAGGGATCCACGAATTTCCGCCTGATTTGGATCTCAAGGCCCACCCGCTGGGGTCTGACGCCCGCCCGCTGCTAGGCCTGGACGATGTGGTGTTGGATCTCACTTCCACCGCCAACCGCGCCGATGCTCTGAGCATGGTGGGGATCGCCCGCGAGGTGGCCGCCCTCACCCGCAACCCGCTGCGCCTGCCGCCGGTTCAGCCCCTACAGGCCAAGCCCATCCCCAACTTCAACCTGCGCATTGCCGACGCCAAGGCCTGCCCCGCCTACAGTGGCGTGTTGATCGAGGGAGTGAAGGTCGGCCCTTCTCCCGACTGGCTCAAGCATCGCCTGGCCGCCGCTGGCATGCGCTCCATCAACAATGTTGTCGATGTTACCAACTTGATCTTGCTGGAATGGGGCCAGCCCCTGCACGCCTTCGATTGGGATCGCCTGCTGCAGGTCATGGGCAAGAAGAAGCCCACTATTGAGGTGCGCTTTGCCCAGGCGGGAGAAACCCTGAAAACCCTGGACGGCCAAACCCGCACCTTGCACCCTGAAAGCCATCTCATCGTGGCCGGCGGCCAGCCGGTAGCCCTAGCAGGTGTGATGGGGGGAGAAGAGACAGAAGTGAGCTCGGCCACCACCAGCATTTTTTTGGAGGCCGCCCTCTTCGACCCGGTGGTGACGCGCCGCTCGGCCCGCTCGCAGGGACTGCGCACGGAAGCCTCGGCCCGCTATGAGCGGGGGGTTAATTTTGCCACCCTCGACCTGGCGCGGGATCGGGCGGTGCAGTTGATTTTGGAGCTGGCGGGAGGATCGGTGGTTGGCCTCACCACCTTTGACCAACGGCCACCGCTGGAGCGGACGCTGAAGCTGCGGCTGTCGCGCCTCATCGACGTGTTGGGGGAAGAGGTGCGGCCAGAGGATGTGGAGGAGATCTTGCCGGCCTTGGGCTTTCAGCTTTCCCGCTGTCAGGCAGTTGCCCCGGAGGCTCCCCCCCTCCCTGCTACGGAGACAGCAGGCGTGGCCGGCTGCGTTTGGCAGGTGTCTGTTCCCCCCTACCGCCTGCGGGATGTCGAACGGGAGATCGACTTGATTGAGGAATTTGCCCGTCTCTACGGCTACGACCGCTTCTCGGAAACCCTGCCCACGGAGCCGCAGGTGGGATCCCTCTCTGCACGGGAAACTTTGACCCGGCAAATTCGCGAGGTGATGCGGGGCATCGGCCTGACGGAGGTGTACCACATCTCCCTCTGTCCGGCAGAGGAGGACAGCTCCTTGGTCAAAATCGCCAATCCGCTTTCCCCCGAGTACTCCGCTGTGCGCAAGGCGCTGTTGCCGGGCTTGGTGGAGGCTTTTCGCTTCAACTGGGATCAGGGCAACGGCCCGCTGCAGGCTTTTGAGATTGGCCACGTCTTTGCCTATGCCCCTCCCTCCAGCCCTGAGCCCTATCAGGAGGCGGAGCACTTGGGCGGCATCCTGGGCGGGGATCTCAACCCCAATGACTGGCGGCACCACAGCCGGCCCATGGACTGGTTTGAGGCTAAGGGGCTCTTGGTCTCGGCGCTGGAGCGGCTGGGGTTTACTTCTGAGTTTCGCCCCGATCCCCCCGAGGCGCAATCGCCGCTGTTGCACCCCGGTCGCCAGGCCGGCATCTGGATCGAGGGATCCCGCATTGGCCTATTTGGGCAGTTGCACCCCCGCCTTTGCCAGGAGAAGGATTTGCCGGAGGAGGTCTATGGGTTTGAGGTGGATCTGGATCCCTTGTTGGCCAGCCTGGAGAAGCGGGGCCTAGTGCAATTTTCCCCCTTTTCGCCTTTTCCGGCCTCGGATCGGGATATCGCCTTCTTTGCGCCGCTGGAGCTGTCGGTGGCAGACATCGAGAAAGTAATCCGCCAGGCGGCAGGCCCTCTGCTGCAGTCGGTACAGCTTTTCGACGAGTACCGCGGCCAAGGGGTACCGCCGGGGCAGCGCAGCCTCGCCTTCCGACTGGTGTACCGCGCTCCGGATCGCACCCTCACCGATGCCGAGGTGGAAGCTGCGCAAAACCAGGTGAGGGCGCAGCTAGAAAAACACTTTCCCGTTACCCTGCGCAGCTAATGGCTTGCTGTTTTTGGCAGTGGCCGGCGAGCGCCTTGCTGTTTGGCAAAGAGAGGGGCTGCCGCTTGCAAAAAACCTAACCCGGAGCCCGACGTTTGTCTGCAGGCAATATTACGATCTTCTGGGTCAAGGTTTCGTGTTGTGAGGGACGTCCGGCAGTGCAGACCAACGCTTCTCTTCCCGCGGCGACCGGTTCGCAGGCTGTGGCCTGTGATCCCCTGACGCGGGCGCAGATCCTCATCGAGGCTCTGCCCTACATCCAGCAGTACCAGGGCCGTGTCATTGTCATCAAGTACGGGGGCGCCGCCATGGTGCACCAGGAGCGGCGGGCCGAGGTGCTGCGGGATATTGTTTTTCTGGCCTGTGTCGGCATTCGGCCGGTGCTGGTGCACGGCGGGGGGCCGGAGATCAACAGTTGGCTCCAGAAGCTGGACATCCCCTTCAAGTTTGTGGACGGCCTGCGGGTGACCGATGCGGCCACCATGGAGGTGGTGGAGATGGTGCTGGTGGGCAAAGTCAACAAACAGATCGTGCAGCTCATCAGCCTGGCCGGCGGCTCGGCGGTGGGGCTGTGCGGGCGGGACGGCAATTTGATTCGAGCCCGCTCCCAGGGCCGGGCGGAAATCGGCTTTGTGGGGGAAGTCAGCAGCATCAACCCCCAGTTGGTGCAAACTCTGTTGGAGGGCGGCCAGATCCCGGTGATCTCCAGCGTGGCCGCCGACGAGACAGGCCAAGCCTACAACATCAACGCCGATACTGTGGCGGGAGAGCTGGCGGCCTCTCTGGGGGCAGAAAAGCTGATCCTTCTCACCGACACCCCTGGCATTCTCAGAGACCCTGAGGATCCCAGCTCCCTGATTACGCTCCTGGATATCGAGACGGCCCGCCAGCTTATCCAGACAGGGGTGGTCAGAGGGGGCATGATCCCCAAGGTGCAGTGTTGCATTCGCGCTCTAGCGCAGGGGGTGCGGGCTGCCCACATTCTGGACGGGGGATCCCCCCACTCTTTGTTGTTGGAGCTACTGACCGATGCCGGGGTGGGCACTAAGCTGATCCCCTCTCAGTTTTCTGCCCAGTTGCGGGAGCAGAGCAACGGCTTCCGCTAAGGCTTGTCTTCTAGGCCTCTTTGAAACCTGCCCCGGCAGGCCCTGAAACCGCCGGTTTTCCATCTGTCCCCCAGCAACAAGCGGCGCCCCCAACCCCCCTCTCCCAGAGGGAGAGGGGACGGGGGTGAGGGCCAAGCCTCATCAGGGAGAGAGCTTAGAGTAGATCAGGGCTCTCCATGAGTCGTCTTCATCTTTTTGGGTGTAAGTCCGTGAGCCTTGCCACCTCTTCCCCCGATGCCGATTTGAGTAGGGATCCCCGCAGCGACTGGCGGCTGCTGCGGCTGCTCTGGCCCTATGCCCGTCGGCACCTGAAGCTGTTGTTGGCGGCCTTGGCCTTTTTGCCGCCCCTGGCCCTAGCCGATGCGGTGCAGCCGTTGATCCTGCAGCGGGCCCTGGACGGCCCCATCGCCCAAGCGCTTGCCCAAGGCGACAGTGGGATCCTCGCCGGCCTCTGGCCCTACGCGGGCCTGTTGATCCTCACCCTGCTGGCCCGCTGGGTTTTTCAGGCCCTGGAAGGGTATAGCAGCCAGAAGCTGGGGCAGTTGATAACCCGCGACATCCGCAACGATCTCTTCGCCCACGTGCTGGCCCTGCCGGCCCAATTTTTCGATCGCACCCCGGTGGGCAAGTTGATCACCCGCATCACCAGCGATGTGGAGGCCTTGGGAGATGTGTTTTCCACCGGCGCGGTCGGCATCGTCAGCGACCTCTTTACCCTGCTGGTAATCGGGGTGGTGATGCTCAGCCAGCGCTGGGATCTGGGCCTGCTGCTGATCCTCATCGTCCTGCCAGCCAGCGCTGTAGTGGTCGAGCTGCAGCGCCGCTTTCGCGATGCCAACTTTCGCGTGCGGGAAGAGCTCTCTAAGCTCAACGCCTGGATCCAGGAAAACGTCTTGGGCATTGCCGTGGTGCAACTGTTTCGGCGGGAGCGGCTCAACAGCGAGATTTTTCAAACCATCAACCGCCGCTACATCCAAGAGGTGGATCAGACCATCCTCTACGACGCTGCCCTTTCCGCCGTTTTGGAGTGGGTTGCCTGGCTGGCGGTGGCCGCTCTCCTCTGGGTGGGCGGGCAGCAGGTGCTGGCAGCCGGCAGGGGGGAGTGGCTGGGATCCCTGCCCCGAGAACCTCTCACCTTCGGCAGCCTCTACGCCTTCATCCTCTTTTCCCAGCGCTTTTTCAACCCGCTGCGCCAGTTGGCGGAAAAGTTTACCGCCCTGCAGGCGGGGTTCACCGCCGTGGAACGCATCGACCACATCCTCCGCCTGCCCGTCGCCATCCGGGATCCCGTCAGCCCCCGCCACCTGCCCCCAACCGCCAAAGGAGAGGTGCAGTTCGAGCATGTTTGGTTTGCCTACAACCCCGGCGAGTGGGTGCTCAAAGACCTCAGCTTCACCATCCGCCCCGGCGAAAAGGTCGCCCTCGTGGGGCCCACCGGCGCTGGCAAAAGCTCCATCATTCGCCTACTTTGCCGCCTTTACGAAGTAACTCGCGGCTGCATCCGCATCGACGGCGTGGACATTCGCCACCTGCCTCAGGCCGAGCTGCACCGTCACCTGGGCGTGATCCTGCAAGATGGATTCTTGTTCTCTGGAGATATCCAGCAAAACATCACTCTAGGAGAGGAGGGCGAGCTGGCAGAAGTGGAGCGGGTGGCCCGTCAACTCCACCTGCACGAGCTCATCCGCGATCTGCCCCAGGGCTACGCCACCCCCGTGCGGGAGCGGGGCAGCAACCTCTCCAGCGGCCAAAAACAGCTCATCAGCTTTGTGCGGGCCCTGTGGCGGGATCCGAAAATCTTGGTCTTGGACGAGGCCACCGCCAGCCTAGATGTGGGCACCGAGGCCCTGATCCAATCCGCCCTGGAAACCCTGCTGCGGGATCGCACCGCCCTGATCATCGCCCACCGCCTCTCCACCATCCGCCACGTGGATCGCATCCTCGTGCTGCAGCGAGGGGAACTGAAAGAACAGGGATCCCACGCCGAGCTCATGGCCCTCAACGGGCTCTACGCCCACCTCTACCGGCTGCAAGATTTGGGCAGCTAGCGACCAGAACCAAAGCGAGACCGAAGCGCCCGCAGGGTGGTGAAGCTGGCATCCGCAAGCGCGATGCGGGCTTTGCAGAGGAGCAGATTGCCATTATCTAAAGCCGTGTCTTTCAGGCTGGCCAAACCGTCGCCGGCCTGCACCAGAAACCGACGGCTCCAGGTGGAGAAGTTTTTGCTGAAGGTGTTGATCAGGCGTTCCATGGGGACTGCTCGTTCCGCTTTGAGTCTCCTACTTAGCCTACTCCGCCGGCAAGCGATCTCCGCAAGCCTGAGCAATTCCCGAGAAAATTGTTACAGATTATTAAAAACTTGCTGTCAAGGCGGCAGACTAGCTATCATGAACCGCAAGTCCGGCATACAACGAGAAACAGTTAGCCATGAGTCAGCGGCCAGAGGTTGTGGAAGGCGCAGAGGCCAAGCAAAAGGTGACGTTGTATCTCCCACCCGAGTTGCACCGGAATCTGAAGATTCGGGCTGCCGTGGAGCGGGAGCCGATGTCGGCAGTAGCGGAGAAGGCCCTCACCTTCTACCTGCTTCACCCGGAGGTCATCGAAGGGGTGCAAGGCAGCGCCTACCGCGTCCACCGCTGCCCTGAGTGCGGCCATCCGTTTGTCATCCGCAATGGGGAGGTGGTTTCGCTTCACCAGCAGTCCGCTTCTGAAGCCATCCTCGAAGAGGTGGAGCCGGAATACTGGGGAGCGGCCTCGGCCTCCGAAGAGCAACGACAAGACGAGCTGGTGCCCTGCTAAGGCTTTTTGCGCTGTTTCAAAGGTATGCCTCTTTGTGAGCTTGAGCAGACAGGAGGGGTATAAAACAAGGGTTAGTAAAGAGCAAGTCAGGATATCTCAAGTACTTTGAAGACAGGCAAACTCCAGACGCCGTTTTCCTTCCTTTCTGTCGGTTTCGCTTAGATTTCCCTCCGCGCAGTTGGTGTTTCCCATGCAAGAGCTCAGCATTCTCATCCAAGCTCAATACCCACTGCTCTACCTGGTCACTCCAGAGGAAGAACGGGCGGAGGCAGCTCTGGCGGCGATCGCTCGCACCCTCAAGCCGCAGCGGCGCCTGTTTGTCTGGACGGTTACCCACGGCATTGTTGAATACGGCAACCCCCGCAGCCTCACCCAGCACAACACCCAATCCCCCCAGCCGGCTATTCAGTGGGTGATGGAGCAAAAAGATCCCGCCATCTGCGTCTTCAAAGATCTGCACGACTTTTTGGACAACACCGAAGTCAAACGCTGGCTGCGCGATGCCATCGCCAGCTTGAAGGGATCCCACAAAACCATCTTGCTGATGTCGCCGGTGCAGGTAATTCCCGTCGAGCTGGAAAAAGACATTTGCGTGGTGGACTTTCCCTTGCCGGACATGGCCACCCTGGAGCGCACCCTCAACCGGCAGTTGGAGCAGCTTCCCCGCGGCGGATCCCTGAGCCCTGAGGCGCGGGAAAAGCTGGTCAAGGCAGCCCTTGGCCTAACGCAAGACGAGGCGGAAAAAGTTTACCGCAAGGCGGTGGTGATGCACGGCCGCCTCAGCGAGGCAGAGGTGGATATCATCCTCTCTGAGAAAAAGCAGCTGATCCGGCGCAACGGCATCCTCGAATTCATCGAAGAAGACGAGACCATCGACGCCGTCGGCGGCCTAGAGGAGTTAAAGCGCTGGCTGCTGCAGCGCTCTGAGGCCTTTACCGAGCGGGCCCGCGCCTATGGCTTGCCTCAGCCCAAGGGACTCTTGATTCTGGGCGTACCTGGCTGTGGTAAGTCCTTGATCGCCAAGACCACCGCCCGCCTCTGGGGCCTGCCGCTGCTGCGCCTGGATATGGGCCGGGTCTACGATGGCTCTATGGTCGGCAAGTCGGAGGCCAACCTGCGCAGCGCCCTGCGCACTGCTGAATCGCTGGCGCCGGCCATCCTTTTTATCGACGAGCTGGACAAAGCCTTCGCCGGAGCGGCAGGTTCCAGCGACTCCGACGGCGGCACCTCCAGTCGTATCTTTGGCTCCTTTCTCACTTGGATGCAGGAGAAGCGCTCGCCGGTGTTTGTCATGGCCACGGCCAACCGCGTGGATCGCCTGCCGGGCGAATTCCTGCGCAAAGGCCGTTTTGACGAGATTTTCTTCGTGGATCTGCCCAACATTAACGAGCGCATGGAGATTTTCCGGATCCACCTGAAGAAGCGGCGGCGCGACATCAGCCGCTTTGATCTGCGCCAGCTAGCCGCCGCCTGCGAGGGCTTCTCCGGCGCGGAGATCGAACAAGTTTTGATTGCTGCCATGTACGAAGCGTTTGCCCAGAACCGCGAATTTACCCAACTGGACATTTTGGCAGCAACGAAAGCAACTCAACCGCTATCTCGCACCATGACGGAGCAAGTGGTAGCGTTGAGGGAATGGGCCCAGCAGCGGGCTCGGCCTGCAGCAGCCTCTGTAGCCGAGTACCAGCGGCTAGAGTTCTAGCAGGGGGGTGAAAGGCCAGAATCGCCTTGGCAGAGGCAGAGACGGCTAAAGCTCAACCTTCCCCGCTAGGCGTTGCCCATTGTTTGTGTTGATGTTCCAACCCCTACACATACACAAAGGAGAGAAACACCATGTCTCATTTTAGCACCTTGCGCACCAAGATCACCGATGGCCAGATCCTGGTTAACTCCCTGCGCGATCTCGGCTACACCGTTAAGCTGAACGCCGATGTGCGTGGCTACAACGGCCAGCGTGTTCGTGCCGACATCGTGGCCCAGTTGGAGGGCGACTACGATCTGGGCTGGTCCAAGAACCCCGACGGTTCCTACGACCTGATCGCCGATCTGTGGGGCGTGGCCAAGAAGCACAACCAAACCGAGTTGATCAACTCCATCAACCAGAAGTACGCCGTCAACAAGACCTTGGCCGAGGTGAAGCGCCCTGGCTTGAACAACGCCAACGTTAAAGTGGTGATGCACTAAGCCGGATCCCGTCTCGCCATTGCTGCGGCCATCTGCGCCGAGCAGATTAAAAGAGGGGCTGAACTCAGCCCCTACTTTTTTGCTTTTTGCTGCTTTTGGGTTAATGAGCCGAGCTACCCTACGCTTCGCTAAGGGCGGCGATGCCGGGCAGCTCTTTGCCTTCCAGCAGCTCCAGGCTGGCGCCGCCGCCGGTGGAAATGTGGGTCATTTTGTCGGCTAGGCCCACTTTTTCCACAGCCGCCACCGAGTCGCCGCCGCCGATAATAGTGATGGCACCGGCCTGGGTGAGGTCGGCCAGGGCGCGGGCAATGGCTTCTGTGCCAGCGGCAAAGCGGTCGAACTCAAACACACCCATCGGCCCGTTCCAGACTACGGTTTTGCACCCTTGCAGGGCGGCCTGGAAGGCTTTGACCGATTCGGGGCCGATGTCCAGGCCCATCCAGTCTTCCGGAATGGCGTGGATGGAAACCGTCTGGGCGTTGGCGTCTTTGTCAAACCTATCGGCGACCACCACGTCCACCGGCAGCAGCAGCTCCACGCCCCGCGCTTTGGCCTTCTCCATCAGGGAGCGGGCCAGATCCAGCTTGTCGGTTTCCACCAAAGACTTGCCGGTTGGGATCCCTTGGGCTTGGTAGAAGGTGAAGATCATGCCGCCGCCCAGCAGGAGCTTGTCCACTTTTTCCAGGAGCCGCTCAATGACGCCGATTTTGCTGGACACTTTGGAGCCGCCGATGATGGCCGCTAGCGGTCGCTGGGGGTTCTCGATGGCGCCTGATAAAAATTGCAGCTCCTTTTCCACCAGGTAGCCGGCCACAGCGGGCTGGAGGTAGGCGGTGACGCCGGCAGTGGAGGCGTGGGCGCGGTGGGCGCTGCCAAAGGCGTCGTTGACAAACAGGTCGGCCAGTGAGGCCAGCTTGCGGGCAAATTCCGGGTCGTTGTCCTCCTCTTCTGGGTAGAAGCGGACGTTTTCCAGCAGGGCCACCTGGCCGTTTTCCAGGCGGTTCACTACCGCCTCGGCCTCAGGGCCGATGCAGTCGGGGGCAAAGGCAACCGGCTGGCCCAGCAATTGAGAAAGACGGGTGGCTACGGGGGCCAGGCTATTGCCCTCGCGGGCGACCTTAACCGCGCCTGTCTCTTTGTCCTTCTTGATGGGGCGGCCCAGGTGGCTGGTGAGGATCACTTTGGCGCCTGCCTGGGTGAGGGCCTGGATGGTGGGCAGGGAGGCGCGAATGCGGGTGTCGTCGGTGATGTTGCCCTGGGGATCCAACGGGACGTTGAAGTCGGCGCGCACCAGCACGCGCTTGCCGTTTAAATCAAAGCCAGATGACAGCAGGGATCCCAGTGTTTGTTTGGCCATCGTTGTTTTCCCCCGGACTGCAGAAAATCTTTATTTTTTCTTCCGTATGTATCCTACCAGCGATTGGGATCCCGGCAGCGAGACCGATGGGCTCAGGGATCCCCTTGTCCTGCTGCTGGTGCCGGGTTGGCCTTCCGTCTGACCCTTGGCCCCGGCAATTGTAACGGTTTGCAAATAGAATGAAGGTGTTGCTTTGCCGTTACCATCATGCGCGTTGCCATTGCCGGAGGCGGGCTAGCCGGGCTGGCCTGTGCCAAGTATCTCTGTGATGCCGGGCATCAACCGCTCCTCTTCGAGCGGCGGGATGTTTTGGGTGGCCTGGTGGCTGCCTGGAAAGATGCCGACGGCGACTGGATCGAGACGGGGCTGCACAACTTTTTTGGCGCCTACCCCAACACGTTGCAGCTGTTCCGGGAGCTGGGCATCTCCGATCGCCTGCAGTGGAAGGAACACAGCTTGATTTTCAACCAGCCGGACAAGCCGGGCACCTATTCCCGCTTTGACCTGCCGGATATTCCCGCTCCTTTCAACGCCATTGTCGGCATCTTGCGCAACAACGACATGCTCACCTGGGGGGAAAAGGTGAAGTTTGCCCTGGGGCTGGTGCCGGCCATGATTCGCGGCCAGCGCTATGTGGAGCAGATGGATCGCTATAGCCTCTTGGAATGGCTGCGGCGGCAGGGTATTGACGAGCGGGTCAACACCGATATTTTCATTGCCGTCTCCAAGGCCCTGGCCTTCATCAACCCGGAGGAGATCTCGGCCATGGTGCCCCTGACGGCCTTGAACCGCTTTTTGCAGCAAAAAGATGGCTCTAGGATTGCCTACCTAGACGGCGCTCCCCCAGAGCGGCTCTGCCAGCCGATGGTGGACTACATTGTCGCCCGTGGGGGGGAGGTTCATCTAAACGCGGCGTTGCAGGACATTCGTCTCAACCCTGACGGCAGCGTGGCCGGGTTTTGCTTAGCCACCCCCTCTGGGCCGGTGGAGGTGACTGCCGATGCCTATGTCTCGGCCCTTTCGGTGGACGCGCTCAAGGAGCTGCTGCCGGCGCAGTGGTGGGGGATCCCCTTTTTCCAAAAGCTGCGTGAACTGGAGGGGGTGCCAGTAATTAGCCTGCAGATCTGGTTTGACCGCAAGATTACTCACATCGATCACTCCTTGTTTTCCCGCTCGCCGCTATTGAGCGTGTATGCCGACATGAGCAACACCTGCCGCGCCTATGCGGATCCAAAGCGCTCGATGCTGGAGCTGGTGCTGGCCCCGGCTGCCGAGTGGATCGAGCGCAGCGATGAGGAGATCTTTGCCGCCACGCTGGAGGAGCTGAAAAAACTCTTCCCCCAGCACCTCACCGGCCCCAACCCCGCGCGGGTGCGCAAATGGGTGGTGGTGAAAACGCCGCGCTCGGTCTACAAAGCCACGCCAGGTCGGCAGCAATACCGCCCCACCCAAGTCACCCCCATTCCCAACTTCTTCCTGGCCGGCAGCTACACCTTGCAGCCCTTTCTGGGCAGCATGGAGGGGGCTATCCTCTCCGGCAAGTGGGCGGCTGAGGCCATCAGCAAAGGGATCCCGTCTCAGCCAGCTTCTGCTTCGCCTGCGAGCTTGGCGACAGCAGGGGTTTAATGCCGCCGAAAGGCAATTTCCTGGAACTTGAGCGTCTGGGCTATCCAGCCTGTCCGCTTTCCCGTAGTGTTGAGATGTGCCCTCGCTGTCCCCATCTGGCCCCGCGCCCCTGGAGATAAGCCCGATGAGTCCGCTGGAGCAATCTTTTGCCCTCTGTCGCCAGATTACGGCCAAGCACGCCAAGACGTTCTATTTGGGATCCCTGCTCCTGCCCCGACCTAAGCGGCGGGCCATCTGGGCTATCTATGCTTGGCTGCGACAGACGGACGAGCTGCTGGACGGGCTGGAGGCCAGCCAGGCTGAGGTGGAGGTCACCCGCAGCAAGCTGGAGCAGTGGGGATCCCACCTGGAATCTTTGTTCCAGGGGGGGGAGCCGCAAGTTCCCACCGACCTGGCCCTCATCCACACCATCCGCACCTACCGCCTCTCGATTGAGCCCTTCCGCGAGATGCTGCGGGGGCAGAGCATGGATCTGGACATTCGGCGCTATGCCACTTGGGAAGAGCTGCGGGTCTACTGCTACCGGGTGGCCGGGGTAGTGGGCCTGATGTGCTCGGAGATCATGGGGTTTGTGCCGGGCCGGGATGGCCGCGAGGAGGCGGTGGCGCTGGGGATCGCCATGCAACTGACCAACATCTTGCGCGATGTGGGGGAAGATGCCCGCCGCGGGCGGATCTACCTCCCTCTAGAGGATCTGCGCCGCTTCAACTACTCGGAGCGGGATCTGTTTAACTACGTCATCGACGAGCGCTGGATGGCCCTGATGGACTACGAGATCCGGCGGGCTCGAGAGCTCTATGCCCAAGCGGAACGGGGGATCCCCACGCTGCAGCCGGACTCCCGCTGGCCGGTGGCGGCATCTCTGATGCTCTACCGGCAGATCCTCAACGCCATTGAGCGCAACCACTACCAGGTGTTTCGCACCCGCGCCTATGTGTCTACCCTGAGCAAGGCGCTGGCGCTGCCGGTGGCCTGGTGGCGGTCGTGGCGCTCCAACTACTACGGCTACTAGCTGCGCTGGCAAGAGGAAGATCTATGCTGAACCAGGCCTTGCACCGACCCTATCGGCAAATCTGGGAAGACAGTTTAACCATCTTCTGGCGCGACTGGCTGGATCTGCGCGGGCGGGTCTGGCAGGTGGTGGCTTCGGGGCTGGTGGCCCCCCTCATCTACATCGTCGCCTTTGGGGTGGGGCTGGGCGGATCCCTACGCTCAGAAGCCCTGGCCGATGTAGCGGGATCCACGGCGGCGGGCTCTTACCTGCGCTTTATTCTGCCGGGGATGGTGGCGCTTTCTGCCATGACCATCAGCTTTGCCGGCACCACCTTCTCCATCTGTGGAGCGCGGCTATTTACCAAAAGCTTTGAAGAGCTGCTGCTTTTGCCCGTGCATCCGCTGGCGCTGCACCTGGGCAAGGTGTTGGCCGGCATTGCCCGGGGTTTGCTGACGGCTTTGGGGGTCTTGGCGGTGGGGGTGCTAGGTACAGGGGCCTGGGGCCTGCTTCACCCCTTGGCGCTGTTGGTGCTGCTTTTGGATTGCGCAGTCTTTGCCGGCATTGGGGTCATCGCTGGCTTGAAGGTGCCCAGCCTGGAGAGCGTGGGCGTGCTCACCAACTTTTTGATTACGCCCATGTCCTTCCTGGGGGCCACCTTTTTCGATCCCAGTCAGTTGCCCGCCTACCTGCAGGTTTTGGTCTACTGCCTGCCCCTTTCCTACGCCAGCATTGGCATGCGGGCGGCGGCCTACCAGCCCCTCTCCCAGTTCCCCTGGTACACGGTTGTGGTGCTAGCGGGCCTAGCGGCCATCCTAGCCCTGGTGGGAGCCTACCTGTTTTCCCACCAGCAAGACTAGTTGCCTTGGCCAAACACCTCGGGGTAGCGAGCCAGTTGCTCCCGCAGGTCTTGGTCGTAGCGCAGGGCAATTACTCGGTAGCCGTGCCCCAAAAGCTGAGAGCGCAGTTGGCGATCCTGGGCAGCCTGGGCGGGATCGTCGTGCACTGCGCCGTCGCAGAAGATGCAGATGTTGGGATCGTAGAAGAAGTCGGCCACGCAGCGGGGCTCGGCGAGGGCTTTCTGGGCCTCATC
The DNA here is from genome assembly GCF_047502615.1 of Synechococcus sp. W60.3. Taxonomy (NCBI): domain Bacteria; kingdom Bacillati; phylum Cyanobacteriota; class Cyanophyceae; order Synechococcales; family Synechococcaceae; genus Synechococcus; species Synechococcus sp. W60.3. Next base: position 22,085 of record NZ_JANSHJ010000009.1, read on the forward strand.
GGGAAGGCGATAGCCCCCTTCGGCCAGCAGCTCCAGGAAGCGGCGCTCCAATTCGGAGCGAGGGTCGAGGAGCTGGCGCAGCCACTCCAGGTGCTCCTGGCGGGAGCGGCCCAGGGAGCGCAGCTCGGTGCGGCTGTTGGCTAGCGCCCCCAAGAGATCCCGAATCCTGTACCGGTCGAGTTCCAACGCCTCCCTTTGGTTGGCATAGCTGAGCAGGCACTCGTAGCAGGCTGCCCGGCACTCCGGTCGCCGGTCTTGGATCCCCTCTTCCGAAAGCTGGAAGTGGCAGATCTCTAGCGCCGCTTGGGCCACTTCGGCAAGGGCCTGGGGTTCCTCCACCAGCCGCCGCAGGACGCCGGCTCCCCCTTCTGCCGTCTCGTAGAACAGCAGGGCCCGATGGGATCCCTGGCCAATGGACTCGGCCGCCAGCTCCGTCTCCTCCAGCTCAAAGGTCTCCTCGATGCCCCGCTTGAGGGCATAGCGCAGGGTCGTTTCTAGGGCCTGCAGATTCCCCAGGCTGGGCTGAACCAGCCGCACCAGCAAGAGGTTTTGGGTAGCGCGCACTGCCAGGCGGATGGGCTGCAAGGACATCTGGCTAGACGAGCTGGCTCTATGGCCCTCCAGCTGAGCTCGAGAAGGGACTTCGCCGTTGTCAAAGTTGACCAGGAAACCTCGCCCCCCACTGCCCCGCCAGCCGGAGTTGATGCGCAGCAGCGTGGCGGCTGGGGCATAGCGCAACTGCAGCAAGGGAGTTTCGCCCCTTAGCACGTCGGCTTCCTGGACGCGGTAGCCCGAACTTTCGGGAGCAAACTGAAAGAAAGTCTGCAGCTCGTATCCCTGGCGCCGCCGCTCTTCTTCGTCGGCAGTAATGCGATCCCGGCGCCGCATGCGCACATTAGGCATTTCCAGAAGCTGCGCTAAAAGGCTATTTTGCCCATCGAAGCGGGTACCGCAGACGGGGCAGCAATCCAAGGAGGGATCCCCAAAGGCCCCACAGCTAAAGCAGAGCTTGTGGCTGCTTTTGCGCTCCTCCAGGCCGCCGGGCGGAGCCTGAAAGGCCACCGATTCCCACTGGCAGCCCTCGTGGTAGAGGAAGTTGTGGGGGGCAAACTCGCGAATGGCCAAAAACCGGGGCCGGGCGATGAACTCCCCTTCGCTGCCGCGGGGCACCCAGGCCCGCACGGGCAAGGCGGGGAAGTTGTAGCCGGGCAGGAACCCTTCGCTGGCTAGGTAGCGGTAGGGGTAGAAGTCGCTTTCCTCCCGCTGGGTATCGATTTGCAACAGTAGGTTCCGCTGGCGCAGAGCCTCCTGCTGGCGGCGCCTGGCTTCCTGCTGGTCTTCCCGACGGCGAGCCGTCTGCAGTTGCTGGTTAGCGGCTTCTAGCTGTTGCGTGGCGGCCCGATAGAGCTCCCGCCAGCGGTCAAAAGCGCGGTCAAAGGCGCGGGGGGCTTCTTCAATAACCTGCTGGATCCAGCGCCGGCTAAACCAGCCGCTGCGCTCTAGCACTTCCCGGTCAGCAGCCAAGAGCGCCTCCACCCGCTCTGCCACCTCTTGGCGGGCTGCCTCCCCTAGCTGGATGGAGGCAACCACCTCTTCCCGCAGGGGCAACTCTGGCCGATCCAAGTTGATGACCGTTTCGATGGAGTTGCCCAAGGGCAGGCGCACCTTGGCCAGCCAGACGGCGTGGATGTGGGCCCGCAGCAGCGACTCATTGGCCAGGTCCAGGCGGGGAGGTCGCACTCGTCCAGCCACCATTTCGGCCCGGCGGCGAAAGTAGTACTGGTCGTGGCTGTTGAAGGCGCCGCAGTAGCTGAGGATGAGCCCCGGCTGCCCCTGGCGGCCTGCCCGACCGCTGCGCTGGGCGTAGTTGGCTGGCGTTGGGGGAACGTTGCGCAGGTGCACCAGATCCAGATCGGCAATGTCGACCCCCAGCTCTAGGGTGGGAGAGCAAATGAGGTAGGGAAGGCGGCGCTCCCCGGGCTCATTGCGGAAGCGTCTCTCTCGCCGCTCCCGCTCCCCCGGCTGGACCACCTGGGCGGTGTGCTCTCTGGCTTCCAGGGATCCTAGCCCTGCTGCCCCGGCTCGGTAGAGCTCCTGAAAGAAGGGGTTGATGGGACGGCGGACAGAGGTGTAGCCCTCCTGCTGGGCGCTGCGGGAATACAGAGGATCCGGCGGCGGCAGGCCATCCCCCAGACACCAGCGCAGACAGCCGGCGTCTAGCTGGTAGGCTACCTGGCCATTTTCCACGTGGCGCCGTAGCAGGCCCTGTCTGACCAGGAGAGACAGCAGGGACTCCAAAAACCTGTCGTAGGCTTCTTGGTTCAGATCAAGGCGCCTGCAGAGGAAGCGACCAATGGTGCTGCGGCGGCCCAGGCTGAGCATTTGCCCGTTTTCCCGGGAAGGGTTCTGGCCAAAGCAGCGAGCCGTCCGCAACTCCTCATGCTCTTCCAGGCCCCAAAACTCATTGAGATATTGCTGGGCGCGCCGGCGCAGCCTTCTCTGGGGCTCTGCCTTGAGCACGGGCACATCGATGGCCAATTTGCGCCGAAACTGATCCAACAGAGCCCGCAGCAGTTGCTCTTGCTCCTCAGGGCTGGCTTGGGCAAACCAGGGGTGAAGGGAAGCCAGGGCTGAATTTTGGCAGAGCTCCCCGAGGCCGCGGTACTCGATTTTCAGCAGGCCCACCTGTTCCAAGTTGGGGTGGGTAACCCGCCAGCCGCGCCGCAGATCTTCATAGAGCCGGTATTCGGTTAGCTCGCTAAAGGTCTGCCACACTTCCTCGGCACTGGGCGAGTCGGGATCCAAAGCCGGGTTTTGGGCAATGTCGGCAAGCTCCAGGCCAGAAGCCCGCACCACTTCCTGGGCCACCTCGTCAAAGCCCAGCTCTTTTTTCTTGAGGAGGGCAGCATAGAGCGAGGCCCGCAGAAGGGCCACATGCACAAAATCGTTGAAGTGGCCGGCCTGCAGGGAGGCGTCCTGGCGGTTGTCGGTAAAAGTCAGCAGCTTGCTGCAAGCGGCCTGGGTTTGCTCGGCATGGCGCAGCAGGGAGGTGGCAAGGATGGTGGTGGCGCTGGAGCGGCCTTCGCTAGAGAGGGAAGCCAGCTTGACAAACTCCCGCTCGCGGCCCCTGTAGTACTCGCCGCAGGCCAGGCACAGGGAAAAGGGGTGGGGCTGCCACCACATCTTCTGCGCCTCCGCCTGGGGGTACTCGGAAAAGGAGCCATCCGGGCGCACCCAGACGGCTTGGGGGACGCGCTTTCCCCAGTCGGGCCTGAGTCTGCCCTCAGGGGTGTACCAGTCTTCGGGGATCTGCTCCAGCGACCACTCGTTGTCAAGAGGATCCAAGCTCAGGTAACCGGCTTGCTGGTCTTCGTCCTGCTCTACCTCTTCTCCCACGGGATAGGGCAGGAACTGATCCCTGGACTTGAGGACGTGGTAGTAGTCCTGCCCACACTGGCGGCAGAACTTGACGGGGAAAAAGAGCTTGCCCTCCCCCGCCTGCATCTGCCCTTCTAGGGAAAATTGCCGCTTTTCCCGACTCTCCAGGGTGGCGTAGAGGGTGCGGCCTTGGGAGATAAACTGGTGCAGCTTGAAGGCCACTCCTCGGCTGTGGTCGTCTTTGAGGCTGCTGGCGTGGGCAAGGAACTGGCGCAGCGTTGCCGCACAGTTTTCGCTGGCGGTGCCGGTCAGTTGGGCCAGTTGGGCGGCCACCTCGGAGAGCTCCCTGGGCACGCGGCGCTTGAGGCTGCCGTCGGGACTTAACTCTAGGCCCAGCTCGTACTCCAACCAGCGCATCAAGGGATGGCGGCGCAAGCTGGCTAGGTCAGTAGGCCAGGGGGGATCGAGGGCGGGCTTGAGCTCTTCAGGTGAAGGCGGGCCGCCTTCGCTCAAGGGGGCCAGGGTTTCCTCGATAACCTGCTCGGGCGTGAAGGGATGGCCAAAGAAGCGGCTGGCGAAGTCGGCCACGGTCTGGCGGCGCTCCAGGGCACTGGCCTCGGGGCGGGAGATCATGGTGGCGCTGGTGCCAATGTGCACCAGGTTCTTGGCGGCGCAGCGTCCCTTGAGGCGGCGAACCAGCATGGCCACGTCGGCCCCCTGCCGACCCCGGTAGGTGTGCAGCTCGTCAAAGACCAGAAAGCGCAGGCCGTTGGGGCTGAGGAAGCGCTGATCTTCGGGGCGCACCAACAGTAGCTCGGCCATCACGTAGTTGGTCAGCAGGAGCTGGGGTGGATCCCGGCGCAGATCTTCCCGGTCGCTTTCTGCAGTTTCCCCGGTGTACTTGGCAAAGCGCAGCGGAAAGGGGCGACTGTAGCGGCGCTCATACCGCTGGCGGAGATCCTGTAAAGCCTGGTACTGGGAGTTCACCAGCGCGTTCATGGGATAGACCACTAGGGCCGTCACCTGGCCCACGGATCCCCCCTGGCGGATCCAGTTGTCGAGAATGGGCAGGAAGTAGCAAAGGCTTTTGCCGGAACCGGTGCCGCTGGTTACCACAAAGCTTTCCTCGGCCAAGGCTTTGGCGATGGCCTCCTCTTGGTGGCGGTAGAGACGAAAGGGTCTGCCGTCCTCAGAGCGGAAGATGCGGGCTGTTTCTTCAGCAATCCGCCCCGTTTCAGCCAACTCATCAACGGTTGGGCCGGCTACGTAGGCAGGGCTAAGCTGCACAAGCGGCTCTGGCCAGAGGTGGATCCCTTCTTCCAGGGCTTGGTCTACAAACGCCTGTGCCCGTGGGTCGGCAATGAGAAAAAAGGAGCGGACGAAATTGGCGTAGTCCTTTAGAACCCTCTCGTGCAGGTCAAAAATGGTGGCCATCGGGGCTCTCCAAAGCCATTTTGGCTAGGTTAAGCCTAGCAGGTGTTCTAGCGACTGCAAGAGGATCGCCCTGAGGCTTGGGCTGGGAGATCTTAGGGAGAGGAGAGGCGTTGCTCGTGCAGATCTCCCTCCCATTTCAACTTGCCGCGTAAGTTGCGGATCTCGGCTTGCTCGTAGAGCCGAATGAGGGTGCGCAGCGCTTCGTGAATTATCTCGCGCTTGGTCTTGAGGCCGGTTAGCTGGCGAGCCCGCTCGATCAACTCGATCAGCTCGTCATCCAAGACAACGTTAGTCCGCATGGGAAGCTCCCCTGTTTACGCATAATGAAATTAGTGTTGCGCCAGCTTCTCCCATGCCTCTAGCACCAGCCGCCGGGTGCGGTACTCGCCAAATTGGCGGATTTCTTTTTCCTTGAGCACGCGAAAGGTTTCGCCGGGGAAGGTGCTAGCAGCAGCGCGGGTAGCGTAGCCAGCCGGGTCGAGCGGGTCTGCCACCTCTTCCCGCGGGTCGAGTATGTCTTCCAGTTCGCGTTCGGTGAGGTCTGCCGGGTCGAGGATGTAGCGCAGTTGCTTGCGGGTGAGGCCGTAGAGCCGGGCGTAGTACGCATCCAGTTCAGCGCGGAGGATGGCGCGGCGTTCCTCGTTCCAGGTGAACGGCGGGAAGGGGAAGCCCTCACCCAGTGCTGCGGGCGAGGGGGTCGGGGGGTGAGGTCTAATCACAGCCCGCAATCCTTCGTCTGCCTCTTGCCATACGTCGTCGGCGAAGGGTTTCATGTCCCAGGAGGTGTAGACCAGCTCCAGCGCGCGCGGGACGATGAAGCGCAAATCCTCGGGGGTGTAGGCATCCGGCGGCAGGACGGGGAGTTGGCGGAGGATGAAGAATCCAAGCGAAGTACCGCCAATTTTCTGGCGAGTGACAAAATCCAAGACCAGACTGCTGAAATTTGCCAACCATGCTGTAACAAGCACAGCAGATTGGGATTCAGAGAAGATAAGGGGTGCTTTATGTCCCGCCCCCACCCTGGGCAGCAGGCTGAAGATGGCGGTGCGCTCGTTGGTGGCGTTGGTCACATCGCGGAAGCCCAGCAGCCAGCCGCGCTGCCAATCGCCCAGGCGGGCTCGGACTTCTTCCGCCGGCACCCAGTACCAGGGCTGGACGACGAAGTGCGGGTCGGCGTGCTGGTGCTCATCAGGCGTGGGCAGTTGGGTGCTGGCGCGGTCGCGCACGCCTTCATATGTCCCGTAGCGGTGGTCATAGTGCCAGATCATCTTGGCTTCGTAGAGGGGGAGGTAGCGGCCCTCACCCCCCGGCCCCCTCTCCCCAGGCTTGGGGAGAGGGGGTGAAAGGGGGGATGGGTGCTCGTAGGAATGGGCAGTGACATAGGCAGCAATCTCTTGGAGGACTTGTTCTGTGTGGTTGAATATCTGCTCATTGGTAAAGCGCAGCATGGCAAAGCCATGTTCGCGCAGGATTTCCTCCCGCAAACGGTCGCGTTCCTGCTGAGTGGGTTCACGGTGCACGGCGCCATCTATCTCAATGATCAGGCGGGCATCGTCACAGAAGAAGTCGGCGATGAATTGTCCAATCGGATGTTGACGCCGGAATTTTCGGCCCAGCAGCCGACGGTCACGCAACAATTCCCAGAGCAGGCTTTCGGCGGTCGTCGCCTCGCGACGCAACTGCCGCGCCCTGGCAATCAGTTCCTGGCTGGCCTTGGGTAATTCGTACCCTCCTTCTCCCGCAGCGCGAGAAGAGAGGTCGGGGGCTGCGATCCTTCCCCCCTCTCCCGCAGCGTGGGAGAGGGGGCTAGGGGGTGAGGGCACAAACCGGTTCCCCACCAGCCGGTAACCTTGCTTTTCCAGCTCTGCACGGGTGCGGAAGAGGTGCGAGTCGTTGGACATATCGAACATGCGCAGGAAGCGCACGCCCCAAGAGTTTTCTCCCGTGTGTTCGTTCACCAGTACCGGCACGCGCTCGTAGATAGCTCTGGTCAGGTCGGCATCTTGCCGGGTACGGAAGACGGGCAGGGTGCGGGTGTTGGGGTTGATGCGGGCAATGTCGGCGGCACTCAGGCGAAAGGCACGGCGCGGGTCGCGCAGATGTTCGGTGCGGGTGGCGAAGAAGGTAAAGGTGGTGGCGTCGGTCTGGGTACGGCTGCCAGTGAGGGTGAGCAGGCAGAATTTGTAACTGCGATGTACGCCGGGAAAGAGCGCTTCACGGTTTTCAAAATCGAACAGACTGGCCAGTTGTCCCTGTTCCACCAGATCGGCGAAGAAGAACTGGTTGGTGGCGTCGGTGGCAATGCCGGTAGGGACGATGATGCCCGCCCGGCCCCGGATATTGAGCAGGCTACGCACCCGTTCGGCAAAGACCGAGTAGGTGTTGATGTCGCCGCGCCCGGTGAGGGGATATTGACCACTGCCCCGTAAAAAGCGGCTGGTGCTTTCGGCGCCGTGCAGGGCACGCTGGTAGTCGTGCCAGAGGGCGGGGTTGGTCTTGGGTAGGTCGGCGATCAGCCGTTTACGGGCGGCGGCATTCGGAGCCCGAGCAATGGCGGTATTGCGGCTGGCAAAGAACTCTTCTTCCTGCAACTTGATGCGTTCCCAGGGTGGATTGCCGAGGATGACATCGAAGCCGCCCTCACCCCCCCACCCCCCCTCTCCCAAGGCTTTGGGAGAGGGGGGAGAGTTTTCATTGACCAGCACCGGCACGCGCTGGTAGATAGCCTTCGTCAGGTCGGCGTCCTGGCGGGTACGGAAGACCGGCAGGGTGCGGGTGTTGGGGTTGATGCGGGCGATGTCCTCGGCAGTCAGGCTGAACACTCGGCGTGAGTCGTGCAGGTGTTCGGTGCGGGTCGCGAAGAAGGCGAAAGCAGGGGCACTCGCTGATACGTTTCTGCCGGTGAGGGTGAGCAGGCAGAATTTCATGCGACTATCCACCGCCGGGAAGAGTTTGTCGCGGTTTTCAAAATCAAACAGACTGGCCAGTTGCCCCTTTTCCACCAGGTCGGCGAAGAAGAACTGGTTGGTTGCGTCGGTGGCGATGCCGGTCGGGACGATGATGCCGGCCCGTCCGCGGGGGCTGAGCAGGTTACGGACGCGCTCGGCGAACACGGAGTAGGTGTTGATGTCGCCGCGGCCGGTATGGGGATATTGCCGACTGCCACGAAGGAAGCGGCTAGTGCTTTCGGCGGCGTGCAGGGCACGCTGGTAGTCGTGCCAGAGGGCGGGGTTGGTCTTGGGTAGGTCGGCGATCAGCCGTTTACGGGCGGCGGCATTCGGAGCCCGAGCAATGGCGGTATTGCGGCTGGCAAAGAACTCTTCTTCCTGCAACTTGATGCGTTCCCAGGGTGGATTGCCGAGGATGACATCGAAGCCGCCCTCACCCCCCCACCCCCCCTCTCCCAAGGCTTTGGGAGAGGGGGGAGGAACCTCACCCCCCCAGCATGGGGAGAGGGGGGAGTCGATTCCCCTCCGCTGCGATGGGGGGAGGGGTGAAACACCTCCGGGAACTCCAGTGGCCAGTGGAAAAACCGGTTCTCGACGGCGAGGGCTTGAGCAGCGGCAAGGGCTTGGGGATGCGCCAGCTCAGCGAGGTGATCGGTCACAACATCTGTAGTGATCGCGGCATGAGATTTGAGCAGTTCGGGCGTAAAGCGCTGAAAGAACGCGGCAGTCCAGAGGTCGCATGCTTCGATAAGGCGGAGCCGCTTGGGGTCAGCCAACAAGCGTTCGTAGCGGTTCTTTTTCTCGCGCACAGCCGCAGGGGAGTCGTCGGCAATCGCTTCGATATCGTGGTGCTTGCTGCCCAGGGCCGCTACCACTTGCGCAGGCGCGAATGGGAGCCGCATTTGCCCACTCGCGAGACTGCGGCACTCGCTGCGATTCCGCTTTTTTAGACTATTGGCGATCTCTTTATCGTCTGTGCTCAATGGAGCGAAGGTGTCGTCTGGGATGCCAGTTTTGAGCACATCGAGGTTGAGGATGCCGACCAGCGAGTCTCCGCATTTGATGCGGTGGTCGAGGAAGGTGAGTGGTTTGTCTACATCGTGCGACTCGATCCACAGTGCAACACGGGCTAGCTCCACTGCCAGCGGGTTCTTGTCAACTCCGTAGATGCAGTGGGCGATCACCTCGCGCACGCTTTGGCGCACGGCATCGGGGGAAGGTTCGTCCTCCTGGGAACGGAGACGGGCCAGTTCGCGACCAAGGTAACGGGCAGCGGCCAGCAGAAAATGTCCGGAGCCGCACGCCGGGTCGAGCACCTTGAGGTTCAGGAGGGCAGCGATTTTGGCTTCCTGGGTACGCGCAGCTTGGAGCCGTTCCGCTAACACCGGCTTGAGGGTACTCGTGACCAGCTCTTGCACCAGTTGCGGTGGTGTGTAGTACGAACCGGTGGTCTTGCGTTCCGAGCCAAGCGATAACGTAAATGTTCCACCCGTAATGACCGGGTGATAGTCGAGTAGGCTCTCGTAGACTGACCCTAGCTCTTCGGTATCCAGTGCGGCGTAGTTGACCCGGCGGGGCTGTTCGCGTTCGGTTGGTCGGTACCAGGCCAACCGCCAAATTGCATGCAACAGGTCGCGATTGCGCAACCGACAATGATCGAGCGGCAGTTCGGTAAAGAGGTCGCCGTTGAGTGGCGCTACCCCCAGCTTCTCTGCCAGTTTCTCGTCGCGCAGCACGTACCAGAGCGCGCGAACACTGTGCCAGAGGTCAACATCGTCGGTGTAGGCGTTTCGTTCGCTGCTCAGATGCACCAGCCGCGAGATACTGTAATGGTCACGGTACAGGTCGGTTGTGCCAAACAGACCACGGTGTTCGGCGACGAGCAGGAAGAGCATGCGATAGACAAGTCGCAAGAGATCCCGGTAGAACTGAAGCGCACTCGGCGGTTGATACCCAGTAGCGAGAAACCCACTGGCGAGTGTAGTAATCGCCTGCTCAACCCCTTCGCGCAAGCGTTCACGCACCCGCCCACCTTGCTCGATAGCGGTGCGGTAATACTGTTCGAGCAGGCAGCGTTCGGCGTCGGCATGGCCCTGAGGGAGCCGCGAGCGGTGCAGCAGGCGATAAGCACGTAAGAAATCGTCGAAGCGATTATCGGTAAAGATAGCCTCCAGATCGATTTCGAGGTACGACTGGCGACTGATCAGGGTCGAGTTACGCAGTAGGCGCACGACCGCGCCATTGGTGACGATCCCCCACAGGGCATCGCTCTGGTTGAGGTATTGTTGAAGGAGCGCATGCGGTGATCGGCGGGGGCGCGTTGTCTGGTCAATCGCACCCAGCACCTGGGTTTTCGCAACGAGATGAACCGGTGGTGCATCGGGGTTTGGTCCGGCGCGGTGCGAAATCGGGAAGGCAACGTTTCCGATCAGTAAGGGTTCAGCGTTTGGCTGGAGATCATAGCCGAGCAAACTGAAGAACGGAATATGCCACTGATTGCGGGTCACGCGAGTAATCTGCGCTGGTGACGACTGATCGCCAAGTCGTTGGAGCCGTTGCTGAAACATATCCCAGAGCGCACGGGCTTCGCTAAACACAGCAGCAACCTCATCGGACAGTGATCCAGAGAGACCGAAATCAGCGGCCCGCTGACCGGGTAAGTCGTTCCGGTCGAGTTGTTCGAGTAAGTCGGAGGAAAATAGTCCACCTTCAATGCGGATCGATGGTGTCATAGGCGTTGAGAAATCATCCTGGCCGTCGTGGCATCGGCTGCAAGATCAGAATCCCCAGTAGATCGGGTGGAAAAATTGGTGTGACCTGTAATCCCTGGACATATTCCTGAATGGCCTGGCGCAGATCGCGGTACGAACGTCTGAGATCATCGGCCCGTTGTCGGGTTTGGTGGTGCAACGCTGCCCACAGGGGATGGTCTTGATGCGCCTCACCGAATTCGGCTAGTACCATCTCGGCCAGCTCGCGTTTTTCGTCAGCCGATAGATTCGCGTCGGGTTGGGCTGTCGTCAGCAGGTGACGAGCTTCAGCCTCAGTGAGCCAGCGGCGTTCGTTGCCAGCCTCAAACACAAATCCACTGATCAGTGCCTCTTCGGCGAGGAGTGGATGCTGACGCGCCGGCAGATTGACCAGATAGCGTGATCGCAGCAAGAGCAAGACCGTCAGCCGGGCCACAGTGTTGGTGCGAATGACACCGAGGCGGGCAACCGGCGCCGGTGCACTGCTGATGCGACCGGTGCGAACGAGAGCGACTTCAAACAGATAGCTGCTCAACGTGCTGACCAACCGGTGATTGCGCCCCACGTACTCAGCACCGGCTGGCGTCGGGGAAACAAAACTGATCGGCCAGGGCTGTGGGCGGTCTGCGATTACGCTTCGGATAACGTCTGGGGTGGTGGATGCGGCTTCGACGAGCAGCACATCGGCCTGGCGCGGATGTTGACGGATCGCGATACCGAGACGTTTAGCAGCCGTGAGGACAAACGAACACACCTCTGCCGGATCGCCGAGCACGCGGTCGGTTGTTTCCAGAATGGGTTGTACGTCGGCCAGCTTGAGCGCATGTTGGGCAAAGCGCGTCCGGGTTATACGTTCTCGCGTCATCGCTTCTTCCCAACGCCGATGCAGCTCTTGCGTGGCCGGCGCCTCTAGCTCTAGCGTCAATTGCTGAGCGTGGGTTCCCCGGCGCAAGAAAAGCGCCTGCGTGAGGGCTTCAACCACACTTTCGGAAGGCACCGGCACATGGGTGCCGAGTGCGCGGCGAATTTCGCGGGCTTTGCGCAACAAGACATCAATGACCACACCATCAACTTCGTTGTTAAGCCCATAGTAGCGGATGGTCACCACTTTGGGCGCGATCTGACCATAGCGATCAATGCGGCCTTCGCGTTGTTCGAGACGATTCGGATTCCAGGGCAGATCATAGTGAATGGCGGCATTGTAGCGTTCGTGAAGGTTGATCCCCTCGGAGATGCAATCGGTGGCAACCAGGACGCGCTTCTGATCGTTCGGCACATCGGCAATCACTCGCCGACGCTCCTCTTCACCCATCCGCCCAGTCACCAGCGTTATATGCACAGCGGGGAGCTGGGTGCGCAGCGCCTGAGCCACATACTCTGCGGTCGCCACATAGCGACACCAGATAATCGGCGCATAGCCATCGTTGAGCAGACGACGGGTAAGTGCGATCACGCCGGTCAATTTGGCATCTTGCCCCTCGCGTGCGATCTGCTCGGCGCGTGCGGCAAATGTTACCAGCCGACGTTGTTCACGCTCATCAAACAGCGTTCCAGCCTGTTCGAGCACCGTAGTCGGTGGCTCATCATCAGTCTCGGTCTCGTCGGCTTCAAACACTAACCCTTGCCAGAAGGTATCGTCAACTGCGGCATCATCATCATCGTTCAGGCGAATTGATCGATTGCGCAAAGAAGCAACTGCCGCTGCCGGACTAGACATCACACAGCGTAACAGGGAAAGCGCTGCCCAGTAACGTACCCGCCGCTGGGACTCGCGCAATGTCGTACCACTGCTGACCAGGCCGGCGCAGAAGGCATACACATCGTGAAAGAGTTCGTGATAGGCAGGCGTGAGTTGATACTGCTCATCGAGCAACTCACGTTGAGGAAAACAGGGCAGGCCATCGGCCCAGCCGTGTTCGATGTCGGCGCGGGTACGCTGAACAAAATGCCGGGCCAGACGGAGCCGCTGTTTTTCGTTCAGATTGCTCACATCCCAATCGGCAAATTCCGGATCGAGCAATCCAATCAGTGAACGGAACGTCGCCGGTGCGCCACTATGCGGCGTTGCCGTCAGCAGAATCAGATGACGGTTACGTTCAGCAGCAATCTCGCGCACCAACTCATAGCGCAACTGCCGTCCCGTTTCGGCGGCCGGTACCGCACTATGGGCTTCATCAACAATCACCAGGTCAGGACAAAATTGCAGGAAACGGTAACGATTCCGATCCAGCTTGAGCCAATCGATGCTAATCACCTGCACCGGGAAATGCTGGTAGATGTCGCGCCCGCGAGGTGTTTGCCGTTCGAGCTGCGTAATTGTTCCGGGGCGTAGCACAACTGCATCGAGCTGAAACTTCTGCTGCAATTCGTATTGCCACTGCTCGCAGAGGTACGGCGGACAGAGCACGGCCAGCCGGCGAATCTCACCCCGATCCCACAGTTCACGGGCAATCAGCAGGGCTTCAATCGTCTTCCCCACGCCAACATCATCGGCGATCAGCAGTCATACCGGTTGCAGGCGTAGCGCCATCAGCAGTGGCACAAACTGATACAATCGAGGCCGGATCGAGATCCGCCCCGGCGAACGCAACGGCGTGGCGCCATCGCGCAGCGCCATGCGTGCTGCCTGCCAGAGCAACATCGTCGCCTGCGCATCCTGGATTTCGTCCAGGGTGGGCAGGGGGAAACGCGCATCGATCACCCGCTCGGTCGGCAGCGTCGAGCCGAGCAGGTCACTCAATGTGCGAGATACCGCTACCACCTCATCACTCCGTCCGGTCAACGGACGCAACAATAGGCGGTCGTCATCTGCGCCTGGCAAGAGCACCCAATCGCGTTCTCGACAGCGTACAATCGAACCAGGTGTGGGCATAGACCTCTCCTCGAAACTTACCAAGCCCGCAGATACTGTGGGGGCGGCGCCAGTTCATAACCGAGAGCGCGGGCGGCACGGAGCGGCCAGTTTGGATCGCGCAACAGCTCGCGCCCCAACAAGACCAGATCGGCATCACCGTTACGCACAATCGCATCGGCATGTTCGGGCCGGGTAATCATCCCAACCGCTGCGGTCGCAATGTGGGCTTCACGGCGCACCTGTGCGGCAAACGGTACCTGATACCCTTCGCCAACCGGGATGGTAATACCTGGCGCAATTCCCCCCGAACTACAATCGATCAGATCAACCCCCTCGGCTCGCAGCATGCGGGCTACTTCCACTGTATCGGCAATCGTCAGACCGGCTGGCGTCCAATCGGTACAAGACAGCCGCACGGCCAGGGGAAAGTGAGTCGGCCATACGGCCCGTACTGCGGCAGTTACTTCGCGTAACAGACGCGCACGGCCATGCAGATCGCCACCATAGGCGTCACTGCGCGTATTCCCGATTGGTGAGAGGAAATTGTGCAACAGATAGCCATGGGCGGCGTGAAGTTCGACCCAACGAAAACCGGCGGCCAGTGCGCGGCGGGTGGCAGCGGCAAAGTCATCAACCACTTTCGCAATCCCACGCGCATCGAGCGGCGTTGGGGTTGGGTAGCCGGGGGCAAACGGCTCGGCGGTTGGTCCCACCACCGACCAGCCACCGGCTTCAGGTGGCACACGCTTACTCCCTTCCCACGGTCGGCCCATACTCGCCTTGCGCCCGGCGTGGGCTAACTGAATGCCGGCTACTGCCCCAAGGCTCTCGATCAGACGTACCAGGCGAGCAAGCGCCGGAATATGATCATCACTCCAGATACCGAGGTCGAAGGGCGAAATCCGGCCTTCAGGCGACACCGCGGTGGCTTCTAGAATGACCAGACCGACGCCACCGGCAGCGCGCGCACCCAGGTGCATCACGTGCCAATCACCTGGGAAGCCATCGTTGGCGCTGTACTGGCACATCGGCGACATACCGATGCGATTCCGCAAGGTGACATCACCGATGGTTAGTGGTGTAAACAGATGAGGTTGCATAGAGCTGATTCCAATTCCACAAGCGACTGTTCCGCTGTCAGTATACCGTTATTCGGGCTGTACGGGCAAGTTGGGTGAAGGTAGCGATGCGTTCCGATCAGCCGATCTGCTGCTGCGACAGGATTATTCGGAGATGCGCTTCGTGACCATCGTCGTAGTCCCTTGGGGCGAGGCAGCGCCTCACACCTCCTTGTAAATCTCGTGAATCGGATTGCATCTATCGCCGAGGTTTGTTCATGGTGGGCTGATGATGGATTATTCAAATCGACTCTTAGTAGTGTTGCGCTCATTCTGGGCAGGCTGCCGATTGGGTAAAACGGCTGGTGTGATTGATCTCACTATACCTAGCGACGATGCACTTGCGCGTTTCGAGAATGGACGCTATCGGCATCGGTATATATCGTCGTTGGATTGAGACAGTCAACCGTTAGCCAAAAACAAGTGCATCGAAGGTCGCTCTGCACGCGCCGATGCTGGATATGGACGAGACGAAAGGTGCATGCACCGTGCATTGCACGTATCAGTGCGAACCTGAACTACATACTTCAAGGCTCACACTCTTCTTCGGGCTTAGCCGTTCAATGCTCTGGTTCAGTGGTGGTTGCGAAGTGTACCATCCACTGCAACCGGTTTTAGACCGCCTCAGAAATAGCCTCGAACCAAGACATCATCTTCATCCGGATCTCGGTCTTCCAGCAAGACTCTGATGTGTGTCAGAAACCGCTCGAACACTTCGGTTGCAAACGGATGGTCTGCGAGATGCTTTGCAAAGTCTGCACGCCGTGAGATTCGTCCTTCCCGTGTTGCGAACGCACTGCGGATTTGTGCCCCAAGCCTCTTTGCCTTTCGCAAAATGAGAACTTCATCTATGTCGGTTCCCGCAGTGCTAATAGGTGTCATGTCAAGCCACTCACAGAGCAGCAGATACTTCGCGCCAGGGACGGCTGTCTTCAGGTCGTGTGCCGTTGCACAGGCCTCCTGAAACATCGTTTTATCCAGATTCGTCTTGCACTCGGCGCAGAGATATCCGAGATTCGCTTCGAGGGTGTCCACCTTTTCAGCGCGATCTGGGTGGAACGAAGCTCGTAAGTACAGCCGCTTGGAAATTGTGAAATCTTGGTTCTTCGTCCGCACTTGCGCACCAGGCGATCTGATGGACGTCCGAATAGTCGATGTGAAATACAGGGCAGCGAAACACGAGTGTGGGCCAATAGAGAAGCTCTCTGAAATATCGGGGAAGGCTAGGGAAACCAGATGGGGCAAAAATTCCTCGATAACGGTACTGTCAAGTTTTAGCTGTCCCTTCTGTCGGTAAAGAAAGTCATCCTCGCTATCGAACACGACATCAAGATCAAGAAACAATCGGTAATCGTTCAAGAGGCGGACGGCTTCGGCTATACCGCTATTACCTGTTGGTAGACGCCTAAGCGCCTCGATCCAATCATGGTAGCGTTCAAGTGCCTTGTCGATACGTGTGCGATCGCTATTCGGCAGCTTTTCGTTCTGTAATAACGCCTTTAGCTTGTCACCATGGGGTGTGGGCATGATCATGGAGCGCCTCCGATCGCCTGAGCCGGGTCCAAGATCGGTGATGCTTCGACCCGATCTACATCAGCAATTGCGTCGCGCAGGTAGTGCCTTCGATCGCTTGGTGTGCGCTCAACTGCCTCCAAAAGAACCTCCCTGCCGAGATGTCTCGCGCCTTCGACGATCGTCTGCTTGGATCGGGAGTAACCTGGCTGTGGCGACAAATGAAGGATATCTTCGTAAATCCTCTGCCCGAACCTGTTGGTAAATACGCGCTCCTGTTTCAGATGGATCCGGAAACCAATAACCTCGCTGGCAAGACGCTCGACGATCTGGCTATTGTAAAAGGCCGTCTTGTGGACTTTTGACTCTCGCCCAAGGATCAAGAGTATGCGGGCGCTTTCTGTGCAGACGCGGCGAAGCTCAGCTAATGCGAGAGCCATATCGATGCAATACTGAACTACTGTTAGAAATCGGTTCTGGCGGAACTTGCGATTAGAGCCGATTTCAGAGCGAGCGATGACGAGTGGTTTCCAGCCGAGCGATTCGATCCCGGTTCTTGAATTGTGATGGTAGTTGAAGACGTTGATGTACGGCGGTGAGGACAAAACAAAATCGATGGTTCCATCCGAAAGCGGCATGGCTCTGGCATCCCCTAATGCAGGACACACCGGAGTCTCTGAGAATGGTAAATAGGTGACGATCTCTCGGATAACGGACCAATTATTGGCGTATGAGTAGTCGGATGCCGCATCATCATCGAGAAGCACGACTAACGTCTCAAGGAGCATCTTAACGTGTGGGTCGGGAGTTTTCCTAATCCAGTCCAAAATATTGCCAGGGGGCTGCGAGTCCGTCGAAACCGTGCGGAAAAGGGGTAGCTCGAAAGCGGCAGGGTGCAGACGAGTCAAAACCGTCTCGGCCCGCTGGAGAAGTTCTATCCTCTCAGATTTTGTCAGAGAGCACAATTCGTAGATTCTCGCACGCAGGTATGCCGCCGGATTCACCTCGTAACCGTAAACTGGAAGGCCGAGTCGCGCTGACTCAATGAGAACTGTTCCGCTGCCCATGAACGGATCCAAAACGACAGACCCTGGTGCTGCGTATGCACGAAGCAGTGCCTCGACGAGCTGTGGCGAGAACTGTCCCCGCCATGAAAAGAGGTTGCTTCGAGACTTACCCTCGATGTTGAGCGTGGACGCCGGTAGTGGCGAACTGAATGCTTTCATGGAAGCCACGTAAGTACTGCGATCCAAGCATTGCGCTTGCGTACCCGCATGGGCGGCTTCTTCCGTTCGCTCGGTCATATATCTCTCCAGGTTTCTCTGGATGGACACATTATTGAAGTTGCACGGACGGAAATTGTTCTGGACATTCCTGTCGACGGATGTGCTACGCTGTACGCTCGCTCGCTAATGATAACACAGGAATCGCCGTCTGTCATCTGATGAACTGACAATAATGGAAACAAAACCCGGGAAATTACTAGGATAGGTTTGGAAGGCGCTGCGTCTTGAATGCACTTCCATTTCACACTGAAAAGACCTACGTAAACTTAACCAAATAGTTCATTTTATTCTAACACAAATGCCATTCCAGTGATATGGGCATCTTCGATGTTGGGGTTTTCCTCTCCGCAGAGGAAGAGCGGGTCGCTACATCTACCCAGAATCATGCGATGAGCGAGGCATATCCTTTCCGTTCAAAGTCAGTATTGGTGTATGCGTCGTAATGACGAAGTATGCTGCGCCTCTCCATCTATCCATCGTTTCTTGTTGCCTGTTGAGCCGCTCCATCCGAGGATGATCTCCGAGGATGTTCGTGGTGTCTGCGCATGCATCATTCGGAGGCGTAGTTGCGCAGCGCAAGGGGGATCAGCCGCATCCCCACTTCCGACATAATGCGTGCCGTGTCCGCAGCGCTACTGTACGCTGTAGCGCCTGACAGCCGCGTTTTGGCGGGCAGGTCATACGCAACTTTCAGATCCGCTGAATCCGGGGCGGGGGCATGCATCTGATCACTCGTCGTATAAACCCATGTCCATGCGAAATTGTTCGCGGAGAACGCCAAGGCTAATGAAATGACCGTTCACCTGGACAAACCAATGCTCCCAGCCGTTACAGGGCGCATTATTCATATAATAACTGCCTGCTTGATGAATACTACCCTCGAAGCCATCGCCTGTGCGAAGTCTTGCATCAGGTTTGATAAAGGCAACTTTGTTCGTGTCTTTCCTGAAAAATAATTTCTGACCAGGCTGTACATACCCGTGTTCAACGAGCGTGGAGAACTCAACTCTCGGTGCAGTCTTCGCTTTACTTCGCACGTCAAACACAACGGGGTTGAATACCTCAGGTTGAACGGCGTCTATGCGTTTTCTGGCAATTTCGATGTATTTCTTTTCTCTTTCTACACCGATCCAGTTTCGATGCAGTCGTTTTGCTACGACTCCCGTTGTTCCACTGCCAAAAAATGGATCGAGGACGACATCGCCAGGATTACTGGAAGATAGGATGACACGGTACAGTAGTGCTTCAGGTTTCTGTGTCGAGTGGGCTTTCTCGCCATGATCATCTTTTACTCGTTCTGATCCTGTTGCCAGGGATAGAAGCCACCAGTCGGAACGCATTTGTTTGTCATCATTCAGGCCCTTCATCGCCTGGTGATTGAAGGTGTATGTTGCACCCTTTCCAGTACTTGCCCAGATCAGGGTTTCATGGGCATTGGTAAAACGCACGCCGCGAAAATTGGGCATTGGATTTGTTTTTATCCAAATGACATCATTGAGAATCCAAAACCCTAAATCTTGCATAATTGCTCCTACGCGAAAGATATTGTGGTAGGTACCAATAACCCAGATGGTGCCGGTTGGTTTCAGAACTCGTTTGCAAGCAGTGAGCCATCGTCTGGTAAATTCATCATACGCTTGTAGAGACTCGAACTTGTCCCACTGGTCGTCTACTGCGTCCACTTTTGTCATATTTGGGCGATGCAATTCGTTTTGTAACTGTAAATTATAAGGTGGATCGGCAAAGATCAAGTCAATAGACTTCTCTGGGAACGTGGAAAGCGTTTCGATGCAGTCGCCTTCGATGATTTGATTCAAGGGTAGTGTCATGGTTGATCACTTCCAAACCTGCGTTATTGAGTCATGTTGTTATGCACAGCTTGATGATCAGGTCATCTCAGATTACCTGATCATTGGTTTGAACTTCTGCGATGGTGGATGAGGCTCTGCTTCTGCCGACGCCATATCTCTTGGAACGGCAATGCTGCGGTGCGCTTCCATCGTCGCATAGTCGCCGTGTCGCTGTTGTTCATAGCAGTGCCGTCACTTGCCTCAGAGTATACGCAAAACTGGCAGGCAAGCAAGCTGCAACCTGCGCCGCTTTGCCAGCGATTGATGAGCAACGTCATTGATCATCGGTGATGTTCTGCCGACTGATGGTTGATTCCTGAGTGATGGGAACTCCTGCGCCCCACGACGATTGCCGCATTTACCAATACTGCTGCGGTGTAGCACAGTGCGGCAATTAGAAAAATAGTCGTGAAGCCAGCGGTCGCCTGTAATTCGGCGCTGAGGGTTGGGCCGGCGATGTAGCCTACCGATGCGGCAGCCCGGATCATACCGGTTACCGTCGCGTGATGGGCAGGGGGGGCCTGGGCCAGGGCTTCTGCTTCAAACAACGGTGTCGCCATATTCATCAACATTCCGCGCACGATAGCTATTAGAGCGGCCAGGGGTAAGGTCGGTGCAAAGGCGAGTGCGACTAGACACGGGATCGCCAGCGCCTGCGTGAGGACTACTGCCGGGAGTCTACCGAATCGGGCGGCCAGCCGTGGACCAAGCAATGTAGCCAGGCCGGTAGTCAGGCTGATCAAGGCCAGGAGCAGGCCGATGATGGTATCAGATGCGGCAAAGCGTTGGCGGAAGAAGAGACTGAGATAGGGGATGAAGAGCGCAGCGCCCAGCGAAATCAGCAGTGGGCCTGGTACAAAGACCAGGCCCTGACGGATTGCGCGCCAGAAGGCGTTGAACGATCTGTTCCCGGCAACGACAGTAGCCGTCGGCAAAGGCTGCACGCGCAACCCCACCAGCGGGAGAGCAGCCAGGATCACGACGAGCGCACTTAGGAGCGCATTGAGCTGATAAGGGGGGATCGGTGTGCTGCCGCTGAAGAGCCAGCGCCATCCTGTTGTCAGTTGACCACCGAGCAGACTCGCGGCGCCGTTAGTGATCAATGTCAGTGCCGCACTGCGGGCAAAGAGGCGATCCGGCCCAGCGGCGCCACTCAGTTGCATCATTAGCGGCGGGCCGGCCAGATTAAACAGCACACTGGCCGGCCCGCTCAGTGCCACACCGGCCAACAGGAGCCATGCGGTAAGCGGCGATAACCTGTCGGCGGCAGGTGCCAGGCTTAAGGTCAGCAGTGCCAGACTGTGCAAGAGACAACCGAGGATCAGCGCCGCTCGTGCGCCCAGGGAGCGTACTGCCTGCCATGCCGGTGGGCCGCTCAACCCGCCGGCCAGCACCGCTACGCTATTGAGCAGACCGATCAACGCCAGATCGCCGAATAACGGCACATGCAGACGGTAACCGGCATAGCCGAGATCGGCGTAGGCGATGGTGGCAAATAGCCAGCCTACCGTCAAACCAACGGTGAGCATCGCCACCGTCAACAGGTAGCGCTGTGCTGTGTTCATACCGGCGCGAGCGATCATCGCTGGCTACAATCCGTTATGCGCAATAATATCGCGGTAGACGTATGCACTGCGCTTCCACACTCGCCGTTGCGTCGCGTAGTCGGTGTAGATGATGCCGAAGCGTTTACTATAACCCTTCGCCCACTCAAAATTGTCGAGCAGACTCCAGACGAAGTAGCCGCGCAGATCAATGCCAAGGGCCAGCGCACGCCGACATGCTTCGATGTGCGCCTGTAAATACGCTACCCGTTGCGGGTCTTCGACGACCTGATCCGTTCCCGACGGCGCCGGGTCGTCGAATGCAGCACCGTTCTCGGTGATGTACAGCGGTAAGGAAGTATATTGACGGGCTTTTTGCAATGCCTCGATGATACAATCAGGGTAAATCTCCCAACCCATTGCTGTTTTCGGTAACGGCCCCGGTACCTGTTTCGCCATTACGAACGGCTCACGCCAATTCACCGTGTTGAAAAGACGGGTGTAGGTATTGATACCGAGAAAATCAATTGGTTGGCCGATAATCTCAAGATCACCGGGCCGAATCGGGGCAAAAACAAACCGACGAGCGAAGTGTTTGATGATGTCGTCCGGGTAGCGGCGACAAAACAGTGGCTCGAGGAAGAGACGGTTCATGATGCCATCGATCCGTTGGGCCGCTTTGTGGTCGGCAGGTCGATCACTGGCCGGATATTGTGGCCATATCATCAACACGATGCCGATCTGAGGTGACGGCATATCGCTCCGTGCCGGTCGAGGACGGACAGCACGAAAGGCGCTTACAGCCAATCCGTGCGATAACAGCAGATGATGAACGACGGCCAGTACCTTCCAGGGGACACGTTTTCCCGGGGCATTTTCGCCGTTGCCGTAGCCGTAAAATGCCTGAATGAACGGCTCGTTGTGGGTGGCCCATAATGCAACGTCGCCGCCAATCGTGCGAAACAGGTAGTCGGCGTATTCGGCGAAGCGCAACGCGGTGTCGCGCTGCATCCAGCCACCGCGATCTTCGAGCGCTTGTGGCAGGTCCCAGTGATAGAGGGTTGCAACCGGTAGAATGTTACGCTGATGGAGACCATCAATCAGCCGCCGGTAGAAGTCGAGGCCGCGTTGATTGGGTTGTCCGGCGCCGGTAGGAAAGATGCGCGGCCACGAGATGCTAAAGCGATAGGCCTTTAGTCCTAATGCCGCCATGTGATCGATATCCTCTTTGTAGCGATGGTAATGGTCACAGGCAACATCGCCGGTATCGCCATTGGCAATCGCACCGGGTCGTCGCACGAAGCGATCCCAGATACTTTCACCTTTACCGTCTTCGTTCCATGCGCCTTCGATCTGATAGGCAGCGGTCGCTGCGCCCCAGAGAAAATTGGGTGGAAAATGGGCTTGCGTGTTCATACAAGGTTACCGTATCTCTTCATCGTGTTACCGTTGTCGCAACGGTAGCAGGAGGCAAAGGTGTCTTGTACTGATCTCCTGTATACCATCTTACCAGACCTGAAGAGACGGAGTGAGAAGGAGCGGGGAGCGTCAGAGCCTGGCAGAGGAGAGGCTCTTCATCCTGGGTTAACAGATGAAACCGGTTGTGGGCAAAAGAACGCCTTACGCTACGATTGAATCCCGACAGGTAGGGTGCGGTGCCGCCGGGTAGAACCCGACGGTGCGGATGGTCTGGTGCTGTGATCGCCATGTGTGGGGACAGTTCACCCCTACAAGGTTGGTGGACACGGGTGCGCAATGACTTGCTGTACACTGTTACGTGAGACAGGGTGTTTGAGCAGGCCGGGCGGCCTACCAGCGATCATTCCGTGGCCAGAGCGCCCACAGAATAGCCGCCGCGGCTGCCCACCAGGCTCGCTTCGCTTCGCGTTCCAGCCCGCGAGTGCGAAGCTGCACCCCGCCGAGGAACAGACCAGTTGCCAGCATTCCACCCATCAGACGGTCAGTAGCCCGCTCGACTCGTTTCATGCTCCGTTCCAAGCGACTCAAATCGGAACGAGTTTGCAGTTCACCCCGATTTGCCGCCCGGTAGTAGGCATCCATCTGACGAGGTAAAGCCAAGAGAATCTGACCCAGTTCGGTGATCTCTTGTTGGAACTTCTCTAGCCAGTTGCCATTGCGCTGCTCTTGCGCCAACATCGCACGTGCGAAGGGACGTAACTCTTCAAACAGATTGATGTCAGGGTAGATTTCGGTTGCCAGACCGGCGACCATACTCAACGCTCGCCCTAGATAGA
Organism: Synechococcus sp. W60.3; assembly: GCF_047502615.1. Classification (NCBI taxonomy): domain Bacteria; kingdom Bacillati; phylum Cyanobacteriota; class Cyanophyceae; order Synechococcales; family Synechococcaceae; genus Synechococcus; species Synechococcus sp. W60.3. The sequence goes on from NZ_JANSHJ010000009.1 coordinate 45,014, forward strand.
GCAAGTCTTGCGGAATCTGGAATGGCAGGTCGTAGATCAAGTCTTTGGTTTCGGCCATAATGGCCTCAACATCGAGATTCGTCAGCTCGCGCACGGTACGATTGAACGAATAACGCAGCATCGTCTCGATGGCACTCTTGATCGCACGACGGTCGGCGCCGGGCAAAATCATGTTGAGCTGTTCGAGTGCATTCAGAATCCTATCGGCATCATTCGTTGCCAACCCCAGGACGCCCTGCCGCATTACCTCCATCGTTTGTGGTGGTAACCGACCGACCATGCCAAAATCAACGAAGATCAAGGTGAAGGGTGTACCGGATGGTACATCTGGCGGTGCAGTATCAATTGGCAATCCAGCCTCGATAGGGTGATATCCATTATTACTGGCCGATACTGGCGGCAGTGTCGGTTTCCCCGGCGTCAGACCCGTCTCGACGCGCACAAAGAGATTCCCTGGATGCGGATCGGCGTGGAAGAAGCCATCAATGAAGAATTGCTTGAGATAGCAGTTGTTGAGGCGGGCAGCCAGTTCGAGGCGACTGACCCCCAACTGATCGAGGGTGTGCAGATCGGTGATCTTCACACCACTGATCCGTTCCATGACCAGCACGCGGCGAGTGGTTAACTCGAAGATCGGTTCAGGAATGTAGATCCCCGGATGGTTCGCGAAGTTCTGCCGAAAAGTAGCCGCCGAACGGGCTTCCTGCACATAATCCAGTTCCTGCACCAGGACACGGGCGAACTCAGCTAAGAGAGCCTCTAAATCAGCGCGTCGGCGGATGGGCGGATAATTCTTGATCAGCCGCACCACCCACGTCACCGCACTGAGATCAACTTCGATAATTTTGTCGATCCAGGGGCGTTGCACTTTAACCGCGACTTCACGGCCATCGTGCAACACAGCGTAGTGCACCTGGCCGAGCGACGCTGCCGCAACGCATTCGGTCTCGAAGCTGCGAAAGATTTCGCTGGGTGGGGCGCCGAGTTCTTCAAGAATGACCTCCAGCACATGCCCAGCAGGTGCTGGAGGAACTTCATCCTGGAGACCGGTTAATTCACGGCGTACCACTTCAGGAATGATGTCGGCACGCGAGGAAAGGAACTGACCGAGCTTAATCTGCATTCCGCCCAATTCAACAGCCATCATACGAAACCGACGGGCGATGTTTACCCAACGTCGGATCATGGTGCGCTGGACATACCAGCGAAAGATGGCGAAGCGGGCGAGAAAAATATCCCAGATGTAAATATGGATGACGACGCCGAGAAAAAATGATGAAACGCGCAAGAAACGCTCACGCGGACGGAAGCGGGGCGGTTCGGTCGGCTTGGGAACAGTGGTTGTGGTGTCAGTTGCCTGAATTGAGATTGGTTCACGCATAATGTCCTACCAGTATTCTTTCGTTTAAATTATACCAGAGGTGAAACTCAATCTCACGACCGATCCATAGAGAATGAAAGACCAATTACCATACAGAGGGTACCTTATACCCATGGAAAAGGGTTGGATAGGTTATGGTATCACTGACAATATGACTATTGATAGCCTTCGTTTACTAACTAATAGTGCGGCAACACTGTGGCTTCGACTCAGTCAGTTTGGTTCGCCTGAACTCCTTATTCAGCGCTCGTCGTTTGACGAATGGCTCACAACGGTACGTCCTGGTCTCTCCTCTGCCGATGAACAGGCCATTCGCCGTGATTATCGTCGCCTCTCCCTTCTCTTAACTGAACTCGAGATGCTCACTCGCTCACGCGAGCAAGCACTGGCATTAATTATGGATGCTGTTCAGCTTTCTTCACTTCATGAAGCTGAACCTGACGATGAAAGCTCGCCGCCGAGTCGGGATCCCTGTTGAACGCTACGGGACGAACGCAGATCGAGGATTGAGGTGATAGGATACAGCAGCACAGGGGCGGCCTGGATGGTCGCCCCCGACTGACCTGATTGTCTGACTATAAGTTATAGATCGCCGAGTACTTTTCACGCAGGTACGTCATGTACGGCTCGATCCGCAGAGGAGTGCCTGATGCGCGCTCGATCAGTTCGTTCGGCGTGAAGATGCTGCCATAACGATAAATGTTCTCGCGCAGCCAGCCGTGCAGTGTAGCGAATTCGCCCTGCCTGATCTCCTCATCAATCGTCGGATGTGCTGCCCGGGCAGCAGCCAGGAATTGCGCACTGAGGATGTTGCCCAACGTATAACCCTGGAATGCGCCGCCAATTAACCCACCGAACCAGTGGACATCTTGCAGCACGCCGTCACGGTAGTCCGGTACCGTCACACCCAAATCTTCGGCGTAGCGCGCATTCCACGCCTCTGGCAGATCGCGCACCTTCAGGTTGCCCTCAAGTAAAGCCAGTTCCAGATCAAACCGTATCATCACGTGCAGGTTGTAAGTAACCTCATCGGCGTCAGTGCGGATCAGTGACGGTTGCACCCGATTAATCGCACGATAGAAGGTGTCGAGTGGCACCTGACCCAACTGTTGTGGGAATGTCTGTTGTAGTTCAGGATAGAAATACTCCCAGAATGGCAGTGAACGTCCGATCAGATTTTCCCAGAGCCGCGATTGGCTCTCGTGGACGCCGGCCGAAACCCCTGAACAGAGTGGTGTCGCCTCGAAGGCGGGATCGATTCCCTGTTCGTACATGGCATGGCCTGATTCGTGCAGCGTGCTAAACAGACCGTCACCTAGATCATGTTCGTTGATGCGGGTCGTAATCCGTACATCGCCGACCGAAAACTTGGTCATAAAGGGGTGATGCGTCAGGTCTTGCCGACCTCGTTCAAAATCATAGCCAAAGCGTCGGATAATGTGCTCGCCGAAGGCCAGTTGGTCGTTGCGTGGGTAATACTGACGCAGACACGAATCGTCAATCGGCGGTTGGGCCACAATGGCCCGAATGAGCGGAGTCAGTTCAGCACGCAAGCGGGCAAACAGCTCACGGATCACTGCTGCGCGCATCCCGTAATCGCTGAAATCGATCAATGGATCGGCCGGATGATCGTAGCCAGGGAAGCAATCAGCTACCCGTCGGCTCAGCTCGAGGGTGCGTTCGAGGTAGGGCAGCATCGTTGCAAAATCATTCTCCGGCCGTGCTTTGGTCCAGGCGTGATAACTCGCCGCCGTGTGGGCAGCAATTTCACTCACCAAATCGGTCGGTATGCGCGTCATCCGCTCGTAGTTGCGATGGGCCACTCTGATCAGTGCCGCATCGGGATGATCATACGGTAGTGTTTCGGCATAAGGCATCAGTTCTGCCAGCAGCTTGCCTAGCTCGGGATCGGTGCTCTTTTCGTGAGCCAGCCGCGAAAGCGTAGCGAGTTGACGGGCGCGGGCGGCTGCGCCACCCGGCGGCATGTAGGTGCTCTGATCCCAACTGAGGATAGCAGCAGCACTGTTTAAATCATCAATCTCTTGCAAACGGGCACGTAGTTCTTGCAGTCGGTGTTCCATCGTTGACACTCGCTTTCTGATTTCAGCTTCGCTGTCGCCAGGCCAACAAGCGTTGTTGTGCAGCACGCAGCGTCTCTTCACGTTTGGCAAAACAGAAGCGGGCAAGCAGCGGGAGATCGGTTTGGCGGGCATAAAAGGCAGAAGGTGGGATCGCCGCAACGCCAACTTCGGTAGTCAGGTAGCGGCAGAACGTCACATCGTCGCGAAAGCCGGTCGGCGAAATGTCGGCCATCAGGAAATAGCTGCCTTCGGTCGGCAACACGGGCAGACCGGCGCTGATCAGAATCTCTTCGAGCAGGCGATACCGTGCCGTATACTCAGCGCGAAACCGGTCATAGTAGCCGTTCTGCAACGCTCCTTCCAGCGCCACTGCTGCCGCATATTGTAAAGGGGTTGCAGTGGCAAAGGTAATCCACTGATGTGCAGCCCGTAGCGCGGCGATGAGGGGGGCCGCACCAACGGCGTAACCGATCTTCCACCCGGTCAGACTAAATGTCTTGCCCAAACTGTTGATGGTGAGCGTTCGCTCCCACATACCGGGCAGTGTTGCAATCGGAATGTGCTCGGCACCGGCGAAGACGAGTTGATCGTACACTTCATCGGCAATCACGATCACGTCGTAAGTCTGGCAGAGATCGGCGATCTGTTCTAGCTCGTGACGTCGAAATACTTTACCGGTCGGATTGTGGGGCGTGTTGAGCATGAGTAGACGGGTATGTGGCGAGAATACAGCCTGCAATTCAGCCGGATCAAACCACCAGCTCTGTTGACCGTTAGCAGGGGGATGCAAGCGCACGAAGCGGGGAATACCACCGGCCATCGTTACATCGGGCAGGTAAGCATCGTAAAACGGCTCGAACAGAATCACCTCATCACCGGGATTGATCAGTGCCTGCACGGCCCCGAAGAGAGCTTCGGTCGCGCCACTGGTCACCGTGACCTCCGTCTGCGGATCGACAGTGCGCCACCCCTGAGCCTGCCAGGTTGTGGCAATCGCTTCACGCAGGCGTGGCACACCGATGTAAGGCGCGTACTGATTAGCATCGGCGCAAATAGCGTCAATTGCGGCTTGCTTAACCCATTCTGGCCCGGCAAAATCGGGAAAACCCTGGCCCAGGTTGACGGCGCCACATTGTACGGCAAGAGCACTCATTTCGGCGAAGATGGTGGTGCCAAACTGACGAACCCGCTCGGCGCTGCGTGGTGTAGTCATTGTGATCCCCTGAAAGCTAACGTCAGCGTGTGAAGATGTTTCTTGTATGTGCTTGCAAATCCGATTGCCTTTCAACTATGGTACCACAGACTGCTGCAACTTTTGCAGTTGAGGCTACGTCATAGCGATAGAAACGAAGAGGTCGTACATCACGGAGGAGATAAACAATGAACAATCAAACACGCTTGATCGGACTGATCTTGATCACGATTGGTGTGGTCGCTATTTTCAGGCTGTGGTGGCTGGTACCGGTTGCTCTGCTGGCCGGTGGTGGCATCGTGATCTATCGCCGTCAGCGCAACCTTGGCCGCATCGATGAGGCAGTACAGGCTCTGTTGTGGGGAGTTGGGCTGGCGCTGCTGTCGCTGTTCAAATTGCTCTGGCCGGGTATTCTTATCCTGGGTGGCGTCAGTCTATTGCTGCGTGGTCGCGAGGCCGAGGTCGAACAACGAATGTGGGCGCTACTCGGTCAACTGTTGAGCTGGAATCGCCAACCGACAACGCCGCCGACCAGTAGCAAGGTGCAGATCGTCGAGAAGCACGACGAGGCATAATGAGCTGCGTCGTTGGATAGAGTGCTAAATATCGTGCGGGGCGGGTTCGCAACCCGCCCCTGCGATTTCCTAGAGGGATGGGTGTCGCACGACGTGGTCATTTCGACAAAAAAAGAAAACAGACGACGGCGTTGACCACGAGAAACGACGACGATTACCGACATGCGCTTGACCGTTGTCATCTGGTTGTGACAGGGATCGCCGAAATGAGTCCAACCATTATCTGGCGTTGCTGATATTATCCCCAGGGTGTCACACCGTAAACGAGACCGTAAACCCCTGCCCTCGGTTAGCAAACGTGAGCTGGTTGGCGACCAATGGCTGGGTCATCCCATTAACGACAAGCGCTGCTGGGGTGGCACCGTGGATCACTAGCGTCAACGTCTCACGGGCAAACTCCCTGAATCCATCACCGCGCACCGTTGCCGTTACAGTCACCTGCTGGCCACGTCGCTCGATCCGGAACGTCGTGCGGTAACAGGCTCCCTGTGCAAATCTAAACGTCAAACCATCATCTTCGTGCAGGTCTGAGGTGTAAACACCATCGTGCGTTGGCACAAACAGATGTAACTCTAGCGTGCGCGGATAATAGTTCATCGTTGACGGCGGCACTTCTGGCCAGAGTGGAATGACTGCTCCGGCTCGCACGAAGAGCGGGATTCGATTGAGAGGAGCTGCTACGCTGATAAACTGCTCACCGGTAAACTGCTCATCGCTGTACCAGTCATACCACGCTCCGGCCGGTAAGTAAAGTTGCCGGGCAACGGCACCGGGGGCATAAACTGGCGCAACGAGGAGATCACGACCGAGCAGAAACTGGTCATCAATATCGCGGGTCAAGCGGTCGGTCTGATAAGCAAATACCAGTGGCTGCTGCACCGGTTCGCCCGTTTCCAGCGTGTGCATAAACGCCGTCACCAGATAAGGTATCAACCGATAGCGCAACTCAAGGGCAGCCCGGGCAATCTGCTCGATGGCCGGCCCAAACGACCAGACGTACTGGTCAACATGACCATAGGCGCTATGATTGCGACAAAACGGCGTCAAGGCCGCACACTGCATCCAACGGGCAAAGAGTTCGGGCTGTGTATCACCGGCAAACCCACCGATGTCGGCTCCGATAAATGCCTGTCCAGACAAGCCCATTCCCATCGCCATTGGCATACTCATCCAGAGATGATCCCAACGCGGGCAATTATCGCCCATCCAATTCGCCGCATAGCGTTGAATGCCAGCAAAGCCTGCCCGTGAGAGCACGAACGTTCGTTGATCAGGGAACGCAGCCTGTAAGCCTTCAACCGTCGCCATCGCCATCAAGAGCGCATATTGATTGTGATAACGCTCGTGTGGTTCTTGCCCACCGTTAAACCGCATTGCATAGGGCGGAATATCACCGGTGGCGGGTTCGTTCATATCGTTCCAGATACCGGCCACACCCAAACGGGCAAGGTTGGCATTCTGTTGCCCCCACCAGGCCCGTACTTCCGGCTTGACAAAATCGGGAAATACCGTTCGACCCGGCCAGACCTGACCAATGTACAACTCACCGCTTGCCGTGCGGCAGAAAAAGTTGTGTGCCTGCCCCTCACGAAACAACGCAAAGTCGGGGTCAAGCTTGACACCGGGATCAACAATCGTGATGAGACGGAAGCCGTACTGTTGTAACTGTTGCACCAGCGCTGCCGGATCGGGGAACAACTCGTGATTCCAGGTAAAAACGCGATAGCCATCCATGTGCTCAATATCGAGCCACAGCGTATCACAAGGAATACGTCGTTCGCGATGACGAACAGCGAGCGCTACGACATCCTCCTGGCGGTAACGGTGCCAGCGGCACTGATGATAGCCGAGGGCCCAGATGGGTGGTGGCGCCAGACGACCGGTCAGCCAGGTAAACCCCTCTAGAATATCGGCAATACGCGGCCCGGCGAACACATATTCGGTATACTGACCACCCAACGCACAGACCCCGTAAGTTTCAGCGGGCGAAAAATCGACATGCTGCCGATACGCATTATCAAGAAAGAAACCAGCCGCATTCCCAGCCTGATCGAGATGATAAAAGAATGGGATAGAGACGTAATAGGGATCGAACTCAGTACTGGTATTCTTTGTTCGTGGATCGGCGGGATCGCGGCCTACCGCAAACTCGGCTTCGCCTTGAGGACTTAACACATCGTTATTCCACAGAATAAAATCACGCCCCTTACGATTAAGGCGACCGGTCTTCTCACCCAGACCGAGAAATGCGTCATCGCGGGCACATACCCGATGAAACGCGAACGCATCGTTCAGCGTTGCATACGCCCATGGCCGCCCATCATGACCGGTTGCTGTGTTTAAGACGAGACTGTTGTCAGAACGACGGACGGTAAGCGTAAACGGATCACGGCCGATGATTATCTCCAGACGGGTACTGCGTAAGATCAGCGAAGTGTCCGTCTCGGTAAGGGTGAACGACGGCACTGGTACGGTTGTCAGGTCAATACAGACAGCGTAAGTGGGATGTTCATCAAAACGTCCACCGCGACTGATCTTGAAACGAACAATATCCTCACGGATCCATTCTACCCGTAACCACTCGTGATCAAGGGCAGCAAGTATCCCGCGTTCGATGGGCTGTACCGCCCCCAGGCGTGATAATGGCGTAAAGTAACGGGTATCGGTCAAGCCGATCCGGGCCGGGGCTTGCGTCATGGCAACCTCCTCAAGATGTCAAGGCAATATTGATGGATGATTGTAGCATAGGGTATGGATGGGATCATTCTGTTGCAGGGCACTGCTTGGCGCAGAAAGAGGGAGCAGTTCATCCTTCCCTCTCGTGGTCGGCGAGGAAAGGGGCTGCGGGGGCGGGCGTTGGTTTCTATCTCGACTACAATCGCTTATATAACCGCTGATGGTGAAATAACCGATCATGTTCCTGCAACCACGCTATAGTATATACAGAACGATCTTACGCGAAGGTCGCTCTGCACGATAGATTTGGCTGCATATCATAGGTGCATCAACCATGGCACGTCGGCCTCGTCCACCATTACCCCGCTTTCGTCGGCGGTCTCCGCCACCAACTCCATGGCTTATTCGCGGCCTGGCGTTTGTTTGGCGCTGGTTGAATCGGCTACTGTTTGCCGTGCTTGTTCTTGTATTGTGCGGCTTGATTGGTCTGATCGGACTATACTTCTATTACGGTCGTGATCTCCCCCCGCCAGAACTGATCGATCAGCACCGCAGCTTCGAGAACACGCGCATTTATGCCCGTGATGGGATTACGCTGCTCTACGAAGTTATCGGGCCGGGGGTGCGCGTTCCGGTGGCGCTTGACCGGATTCCGCAGATATTGCGCGATGCAACGGTAGCCGTTGAAGATGCGAATTTCTATACTAATCCTGGGGTTGATTTACCGAGTGTCATTCGCGCTTTCTGGCAAAATCTGACTGCCGGTGAGACGGTTTCAGGGGCGAGCACGATTACCATGCAGTTGGTGCGGACAATTTTGCTGACTCCTGAAGAAGCCCGACAACAAACAATTGAGCGTAAAATTCGTGAGGCGATTCTGGCTATTCGCGTTGGGCAAGAGTACAGTAAAGATCAGATTTTATCGCTCTACCTCAACGAGGTGTACTACGGTGCGCAGGCGTATGGGGTCGAGGCAGCAGCACGCCGTTATTTTGGGAAACATGTCTGGGAATTGAGTCGCGGTGAAGCAACCCTTCTCGCCGGTTTGCCGCAATCTCCTTCTGTCTACAATCCGTTTGAAAATTTGCCGCTGGCCCGTGCCCGCCAGCGTATCGTGTTGAACCAGATGGTCAAAGCTGGTTTCATCAGCGCTGCCGAAGCTGATGCGATCTTCGCCGAACCGATCCGGCTGGTGACACCAACGGTAACGATCAGTGCGCCACATTTTGTCTTCTACGTTTACGATTTGCTTGTCCAGCGTTTCGGCGAGGAGATGGTCAATCGTGGCGGGTTGCGGGTAATTACCACGCTTGACCCGGCGTGGCAGATGCAGGCCGAACAGGTGGCTGCCGAGAAGGTGGCTACTTTACGCGAACGGAAGGCAAGCAACGCGGGAGTGGTGATGCTGTCGCCTGACGGGCAGATTCTGGCGATGGTGGGGAGCGTTGATTACAACGCGCCTGACGGACAGGTGAACGTCACTCTTGCTTTGCGTCAACCCGGTTCGACCCTGAAACCGTTTATCTACGCTGCCGCGTTGCAGCGTGGTTGGACACCGGCAACCATATTGTGGGATATTCCTTCGCGCTGGCAAATCAACGGTGTTGTGTATGAGCCGCGCAATTATGATGGTCGTTTTCGAGGTCCGGTACGGTTACGGCTGGCGCTAGCCAATTCGCTCAATATTCCGGCGGTAAAGGCGCTGGAATTTGTTGGGGTTGAGGCATTTGTCGATCTGATGACCCAGTTCGGCGTAACGTCGTTTACCGATCCCGCTCGCTACGGATTGGCGATGGCACTCGGTAGTAACGAGGTGCGGTTGCTCGAATTGACCGGCGCCTATGCCGGTTTGCGGGCCGGTGGCCGTCAGGTGCGTCCGGTTGCTATCTTGCGAGTGACAAACAGTCGCGGCGAGGTTCTTGAAACGTGGCAGCCGACTCGTGGCAAGCCGTTGCTCGGCCCACAGAGTGAGCAAATTGCCTTTCTGATCAGTGATATTCTCAGCGACAATGCTGCACGCTGGCCGGTGTTTGGCCGCAATAATGTGATGGAATTGCCGGGTATTCCGGCAGCGGTCAAGACTGGAACCAGTAACGATTACCGCGATTCATGGGCGATTGGCTATACCGATGCCGTAATCATTGGGGTTTGGGTTGGGAATAATGATAATCAGCCAATGGCTGAAGTGGCCGGCGCCAACGGGGCTGGTCTGATCTGGCGTGAATTGATGTTACGGTATCACGCTAATCGGGTAGCCAGGCCATTTGTGCCACCGACAGGAATTGTCGAGCAGCCTGTGTGTGTTGAAACCGGTGGCCCACCTAACCCTGAGTGCCCGCAGGTGATTACCGAACGCTTTGTGGTTGGGAGCGGTCCGGTAAGTGCGCTCAGCTTTCAAACGGTGCGGGTGGGTGGTGATGGCTCGTGTCTGGCGACCACGTACACACCGCCAGAGGAGGTGCGCCTGGTTACTTTCCCAGTATATCCAACCGAAGTTGCCGAATGGGCACGTCGCAATGGGAAAGTTGCGCCGACTAGCTATTGCCCGCCGCCGCGTGAACCGGAGCGTGCAATAGCGTTGCTCGATCTCGCCGAGCAAAGTGTGATCACGAACACGTTGATCTTTATCAAAGGCACGGCCCGCGGCCCATTTATTCTCGATGTGGGCAGCGGCACCGATCCAACCGACTGGCAGGTACTGGGGCAGAGCAGCCAGCCGGTTGAACAGGGATTACTCGGTATGTGGAATGCTGGCTCCTGGTCGGCAGGCGATTACACCATTCGATTGCGCGTGACTCTGGCCGATGGTGTGGTGATCGAGGAGCGCCGACGCATTACCTATCGCCCGTGACTGGCAAGCAGGGCCTGCTGCCATGCCGCTTCGACCTGAGCACGAGTGTTGGCCTGCGAACCGCTATTGTCGATGATGACATCGGCCCGACTGAGCCGACTCTCTTGCGGGGGTTGAGCTGCAATACGTGCCTGGGCCTCAGCCAGCGACATGCCACGAGTCGTCATCAAACGCTCGATCTGCTGTTCGGGTGAGCAGGTAACGACCCACACCTGATCGCACTCGTCGGCCCATCCCGATTCGATGAGTTTAATCGCATCGATCACCACCACCGGTCGCTCAACCGGGCGCAGACGAGTCGCGTAGCCACCAGCGTTCGCTACTTCAGCCAGAAACCGCCTGATCTCGGCCCGTACTGCCGGATGGATGATTGCCTCCAGCCGCTTGAGCGCTGCCGGATCGTTGAAGACGATATTACCGAGCTTGCGACGATCAATAGCACCGCCAGGTGCGCTCAAGATGTGTGGTCCAAAAGCCTCGACAATCGCCTGGTAGACCGCTGTTCCCGGCTGTTGCAGGCGATGCGTTACCCGATCAGCGTCAATTGTGCGTGCACCCAGTGCGGCCAGCATTGCCAGCACCGTACTCTTACCGCAGGCAATACCTCCGGTCAGGCCGATCAAGAAGATGCCGGGATGTTTCATGACACAAGCTCCACATACTCTTGCAATATCAGTGCGTCATCGGTGATACCGGCCAATTCGAGCAATTCGCTGATCAACTGTGCCCGCTGCTCGGCATCGCGGCGGCTCCAGGTCCGACTCTTGATTTCGAGAAATTGCCCGCTATCAGCCTGACCAACCAGGGTGTCAAGGTTGATCGCGAAATCATGATCACGGTAGAGGATACGCCAGCGTCGTCGTCGCTTTTCCAACTCTTCAATTCGGTCGGGTTGAAAATACTCGCGGTAGAAGCGCACGGTGTGGTCTGCCGGTGCAGTATACCGTGCGCGTGAGAGCATCATTGCTTTGGGATGATCGAAGCGGCGTGCTTCGGCCATCAGCGTGAGCGTATATTTGGGCTGCGGTCGTGCTCCTGGATCGGTACGATGATCTTCACGAATCCGAATGCGCTCGCCATTGGCAAAAATAAAGTAGGTATCGTACTGCGTGCGCTCGCTGGTCTTGGTTACCGTGATAGCCGGATGGTTGAGAAGGGCTAGAACCCGTTCAACATCACCTGGATCAAGACGGGCTTTGACCTGAATCTCAAAGATTTCGGCCTGTTGGACACCACCCAGAGCCAGAATCTTGGCAAGCAGGTTCCGTTCGCGCGTGGCGAGAAACTCGTTGATGCGGGTCGCGATAGCCTGGGCGCGATCAATAATCTCATTCTCATCAATCGTCAGCAGATGGCGATTGCGGAGGAGTAATTTGCCATCGACCAACACATCACGGACATCGGCGGCCCGACTGCTGTACACGAGATGGGAATAGATGGCATCTGGGGCGTAGGTGTAGCGTGGTGCACTGTGTAGGCGATCCAGTTCAACTACGACAATATCGGCACGTTTACCCACTTCCAACGACCCGATCAGGTGATCGAGATGAATTGCCCGTGCTCCCCAGCAGGTGGCGAGAGCAAACGCCTCACGGGCCGGTACTGCCGTTGGATCGCCACTGAGACCCTTGGGGAGTAGCGCCGCCAACTGAATCTCGGTAAACATATCCTGATCGTCATTGCTTGCCGGTCCATCGGTACCGAGACCAACCCGCACACCCGTCTCGATCATACGGCGAAACGGAGCGACACCGCTGGCCAGTTTGAGATTACTGGTCGGGCAAGGCACGGCGCCGGCACGAGCTTCGCGCAAGAGTCGCAGATCGTCTTCGGTTGCGTGGACACAGTGGGCGGCGATACACGGAACATCAAACGCACCGACTCGTTTGGCGTAACGGATAGGCGTTACTTCGCGGTCGCGAATACTCTCTTCGACTTCTCGTGCTGTTTCAGACAGATGGGTAATCAGCGGAACGCCAAACTCGGCACAGAGAGCAGCCGCCTGCCGGTAGATGTCGTCGGTGCAGGTATAGGGGGCGTGCGGGGCAACCGTAGCGATAATGCGCGGATGGCCGCGCCACTCGGTCATGAAGCGTCGGGCACGCTCGATTCCAGCATCGAACGAATCGGCGTCGGGGGTTGGTAGTCGCATCACTGTTTGGCCGCAGATTGCCCGCATTCCGGCCTGATCGGCTGCTCGTGCTACTTCTTCCTCGAAGTAGTACATATCGACGAACGTCGTCGTTCCGCCACGGATCATCTCGGCACAGCTCAGCAGCGTACCGGTGAAGCTAAACTCAGCATCGACGAACTGACTCTCTACCGGAAACATATAACCGAAGAGCCAGACATCGAGTTGTTGATCGGCAACCAGACCGCGCAAAAGACTCATCGGAACATGCGCGTGGCCATTGATCAGGCCAGGAATAATCGCACAATTACGACAATCAATCGTCTCGGTCGCCGTGTAACGCTCGTTCAGATCGCTTGCCGGTCCCACAGCTACAATCACACCATCACGGATCGCGACGGCGCCGTTGGCAAAAATGTGCCACTCTGCATCCATCGTAACAACAGTGCCGCCGGTGAGGAGAGTGTCAACATGCTCCATTCTATCCTCCTTTACAACACGCTATCTTTATTCATTGTACGAGAAACCCTTCTTCCATGCGATCCACCCATGTGCTGATGTCGGGTATACTGAGAGATATGCAACCAGAAGCTGTTTCTATCGAACATCAAGCGACAACAACTCAGCAAACACCATCGCGATCCCAACTCGAAAAGCGAGTTTTGCGGCTGGCCTGGCCTGTTATCGGCGAAAACCTGCTTCAAACGATGCTCGGTGTGGTTGACACGATCCTGGTCGCCTCTTTAGGTGCCGTGGCCCTGGCCGGGGTTGGCGCAGCGTTGCAGGTGATTTATGTTACCACCGCAGCACTCAGTGCCTTGTCGGTTGGCGTGGCTGTGCTGGTAGCGCAGGCGTATGGTGCCGGGCGATTGGTTGAAGCTGGCGCCCTGGCGCGCCAGGGTCTGTTCTGGAGCGTTTTAATTGGGCTGCCAATCACGGTCATCGGTTTACTGCTCACGCCTACACTTATTGGACTGTTTGGCTTAGCACCCGATGTCAGTCAGGTCGGCATTGATTACCTGGCTGTCACAATGAGCACCATTACAACCCTGACGATGATGCTGTTGATCGGTGGTGTGTTGCGTGGCATTGGTGATTCGCGCACGCCAATGATCATTACTGCTGTTGCCAATGTGATCAATGTGATTGCCAGTGCTGCACTCATCTTCGGCTGGGCTGGCTTACCGGCCTTGGGAGCAGTTGGCAGTGCATGGGGGTCGGTGGTTGCGCGCCTGATAGGGGCAATACTATTGGCCGGTATCCTCTGGCGTGGCCGCAATGGTGTGCGGGCCGGCGGAGGCGGGTTATGGTGGCCGCAGCTCAGCGTCTTGCGTGATATTTTGCGGATCGGGATGCCAGCCGCCGTGGAAGAGGTGTTGATTATCGGCGCTATTGCCTCGCTGACACCAGTAGTAGCAACACTGGGTACGATACCGCTGGCAGCGCATCGGGTAGCGATCAATGTGCTCTCTCTTTCATTTTTACCCGGTATCGGCTTTGGATTGGCAGCAACAGCATTGGTAGGACAGGCCGTTGGTGCACAGCGTCTGGCCGAGGCCCGTGCTGTCGCGCAGATTGCTCTCCGTTGGGCGGTCATTTGGATGGGAGGACTCGGTGTTCTATTCATCGTATTTGCTGAAGGCCTGGTGCGCATATTCAACAACGACCCGCAATTGGTCGCCGAAGGTGCAGCAGCCGTGCGTGTCGTTGCCCTGACTCAACCGGCCTGGGCTGTGACATTTGCGCTTGGTGGAGCGTTGCGCGGTCTTGGTGATACCCTTTCGCCACTTGTGATTAGCGGCTCAGCAATTTGGATTTGTGTAGGGTTGGCCCTGGTCATTGTGCTGTGGTGGGTACCAGCCTTGTGGGGTATCTGGCTGGCCTTTCTGATTGTTGGTCCATTCGAGGCAGCCGTTTTCTGGCGGAAGTGGCAGCAGCGTATTTCCTCCTGGTCTCTGTAGGCGAGCAGTTATGCCGTTGCTCTGTTGTTGCCCTCACCCCCTGGCCCTCGCTCCCGTGCTGCGGGCGAGGGGGGATGGCCCTCACCCCCTGGCCCCCGCTCCCGCGCTGCGG
>NZ_JANSHJ010000009.1:59983-85319 GCF_047502615.1 Synechococcus sp. W60.3
ACAAAATCGCTTGCTCTTTTTCCTCAGGTGGGCGAGCGGCTTTCAGCCGTTCTTCGATCACTGGCTCCAACGCCGAGCGGACCAGTTCAGCCACTAGCTCCGGTGGGGTGTAGTAAGAGCCCGTGCTCTTGCGCTCAGAGCCGTAGCCAAGTTCAAAGCGAGGCACCCCCTGGGAGGTGACAACCTGGGGCTGGTAGTCCAGCAGGCTTTCGTAGACGGATCCCAGCTCCTCCACGTCCAGGGCAGCGTAGTTCACCCGGCAAGGGGGAGAGGTGGGGCTTTCTTGGTAGTAGGCCAAGTGCCAGAAGGCCTGCAGCAGATCCCGGTTGCTGAGGCTGCAGCTATCCAGCTCCAGGGGAGCAAAGAGGTCCCCATTGAGAGGGGCAGCCCCCAGATGCTTTGCCAGCTCTTCCTGGGAGAGCACCCGCCAGAGCACCCGCAGGCTGCACCAGAGATCCTCATGCTCCGTAAAAGCGCTGCGCCGCTCCAAAAGCCGCCGCAGCCGACCCACGCCGTAGTGATCCCGGTAGAGGGGGCTGGCGCTAATTAGCCCCCGCTCCTCCGAGACCAAGAGAAACAAAAAGCGATAGACCAGCCGCAGCAGTTGTCGGTAGAACTCCTCCGGGGTGAGGCGGTTCAATCCAGAAGAGGCCAGCCGCTCCCGCAGTTGGGAGTTTTTGGGATGGGCAAGAAAGCCGTTGGCCAAGCCCTTGAGGCATTCTTCCACCCCATCCCGCAGCCGCTCGCGGACTCGCCCCCCCTGTTCCAGAGCTTGCTGGTAGTACTTCTCCAGCCAACACTCCCGCGCCTGCTCCGCCCTTTGGGGCAGGTGGCTGCGGTGCAACAGGCGAAACAGGATGGCAAAGTCGTTAAAGCGCTGCTCCTCCAGGATCTGCTGCAGGTCAAACTCCACATAGGCCTGCCGGCGCACAAAGGTGCTGTCTCGCAACAGGCGGAGGATCAGCCCGTTGGTGACGATGCCCCAGAGGTGCTCGCTGCAGTTGAGATACTCCTGCAGCAGCGAGTGAGGGGCTAGACGCGGCCTGCCAGTAGGAGCCAGCCGTCCCAGCTCCTGGCGCACCCCCACAATGTGCACCGGCGGAGCGTCCTCTGCTTCGCCAGCTCGGTGGGAGATGGCAAAGGTGGCGCCGTCAATCTCGTAGGCCCGCTGGTTGTAGCGCAGCTCGTAGCCCAGAAGGCTGAGAAAGGGAATGACCCAGGCATCGCGGGTAACCGACGTGGCCGGATCCCCTTCTGGCAGACGGGCCAGCCGACGGCGGAAAACTTCCCACTGGGTGCGGGCATCGGCAAAGACGCTGGCCATCTCCTCGGTCAGGCTGCGCTTGTCGTCTAGCCCAAAGTCTCTCGGCTTCTGGCCCGGCAGCTCGCCGGCCAAAAGCTGCTCCAGGATGTCCGGCCCCAAGAGGCCCCCTTCAAGGCGTAGTGCAGGAAATTGGCTCATCTGGACAGCAGAGGTTGTAGGACAAGAATTCCCAGCAGATCCGGGGGAAACTGCGGCTTAACCTCCAGCCCGCGCACGCGCTGGGAGATAGCCTGTCGGATGCGCCTGTGGGCATCAGCCAGCTCGCCAGCCCGCCGGCAAATGGCCTCCCGGATCCCTTGCTGAAGGGGGTGTCCTAGGCCCCAGTTTTCTGCAGTCGGCGGCCAGGGGCTGAGGCTGTCTAGCACATGCTGCACCAACTCCTGCTTTTCCGCGAGCGGCAGGTTGGCATCTGGCGTGGCTTTGGCCAAAAGCTGGAGCGCTGCCCCAGTTTCCAGCCAGCGGGCTGCGCCTCTTTCCAGGCCAACCCCTCCCAGCACCAGCACCTCCTCCGCCAGCAGAGGCTGAGCCAGCGGCTGCTCCACCAGGTAGCGCACGCGCAGCAACAAGAGGGTGGTGAGCTCGGCCACAGCCCGCGTCCGCACAACCCCGCAGCGGGAGACGACGGCCTCTTCAGGATTATCTAGAGCCTTCTCCAGCAAAAAGTGGGCCAGGGCAGCGATGAGGCGGTGGTTGCGGCCAACGTACTCCGCTCCTTCTGGCGTGGGGGAGACAAAGCTAATCCGCCAGTGTCCACCCTTGGGCTGGGGCAGGGCTGAACGAATGGCCTCCGGCAGGGTTGCCGTGCCCTCTCGGCTGAGGTTGACCTGGAAGACTCCAGACTGCCGGTCAGGGATCACGGCCAGGCCCAGGCGCTGGGCGGCAGCGAGAAAAAATTGCTGTACTGCCTGCGGATCCCCCAGCACGGCGTCTGTAGCCTCCAGTTCCCGCTGCACTTCTTCAGGCTTGAGGGATCGCTGGGCAAAACGGGTGCGGTTGCGCCGCTCCTGCTCGGCAGAGCGATCCCACCGGGCGTGAAACCGGCTCACCTCTGCCATCCCCAGATCCAGCTCCAACTGGCGCTCCCCTGAGCCGGATCCCTGGCGCAAAAAAAGCGCCTCCAGCACCGCCTGGGTAACGCTTTCACTCGCTTCGGGAACAGGCACGTGGGTGCCAAGGGTGCGGCGAATTTCCCGCGCCTTGTCCAGCAGCACCTTTAGCACCACGCCGTCCACAGGGTTATCTCGCCCAAAAAAACGAATGACCTTGACCCGGGGGGCCCGTTGGCCGTAGCGATCCACCCGCCCCTCCCGCTGCTCCAGCCGGTTGGGGTTCCAGGGCAGGTCGTAGTGGATGACGGCTGTCAATTTTTCCTGCAGGTTGATCCCTTCCGAGAGGCAGTCGGTGGCCACCAGCACCCGTGGCTGGTCAACGGCCATTTCCGCAATCTTGGCCTCCCGCTCCTCGTCGCCCATGCGGCCGGTTACGCAGGCTACCTGAGTTGCGGATCCCAGGTGTTGTCGAAGGTGGTCGGCAAGATACTCCGCCGTGGCCACATAGCGGCACCAGAGAATGGGGTGAAAGCTCTCTTTGAGGAGCCGCTTCACTAGCTCGATGGCCCGCGCCAGCTTGGTGTCTTGGTCTACGCCACGCAGTTGACCAGCCAGGCGGGCGAGCTCGCGCAGCCGGCGGCGGTCGCTGTCGGGCAGAGTTTGATCTGCTGCTTCGAGGGCTGGCAGCGGTAATTCGTCGTCAGTACGCTCTTCTGCTGACTCGAACACCCAGCGGCTAAAGCTCTCCTCGGCCTCTTCAGCTTCTTCCTCCCGGGAGCCTGCACCACGATTGGCCAGCGCTGCCAAGGCCGCTGCCGGACTGGACATGACACAGCGCAAAAGAGCCAGCGCCCCCCAGTAGCGTACTCGCCGCCGCCGCTGTTCCATCTGCTGGCCGGTGCGCACCAGCTCCGCGCAGAAGGCATAGGTGCGCTCAAACAGCTCGCGGTAGCGGGGCGAAAGGTCATAGGTCTCATCTTCAGCTTCTCGGCTTGGGAAGCAGGCGGTTTCTTGCCAGGTCTCCTTAATGTCCCGCCGCGTGCGCTGGACAAAGTGACGGGCCAGCTCGAGGCGCTGGCTCTCAGTGAGATCCTGAAAGTCCCACGCCTCAAACTCAGGCCGCAGCAGCCCCAGCAAGGAACGGAAGGCCTCTGGGATGCCGCTGTGGGGAGTAGCCGTCAGCAGAATCAGGTGGCGGTTGGGCGCTTGGGCAATGGCTCTCAAAAGGGCATGCCGCTCCTGCTGAGCTCTGCCGGAACTGGCCGCCGCCGCACCGTGCACTTCGTCGGCAATGACCAGCTCAGGACAAAACTGTAAAAATTGAGGGCGGTTGCGCTCTGTTTTGACAAAATCAATGCTGGCCACCTGCACCGGGAAGTATTCGTAGAGGCTCTGTCCCAGCGGGGTTTGCCGCTCCAGTTGCCCTACCGTCCCCGAGCGGATAACTACCGGCTCGAGGTGAAACTTCTCGGCCAGCTCCCTGGCCCACTGCTCGCACAAATAAGGCGGGCAAAGGACACAAAAGCGCCGGATCTCGCCGCGATCCAGAAGTTCTCTGGCTATCAGCAGCGCTTCGATGGTCTTGCCCACTCCCACGTCGTCGGCAATAAACAGCCGCACCGGATCAAGGCGCAGCGCCATGAGCAACGGCACAAACTGGTAGGTTCGGGGCCGGATGGAGATGCGCCCCAGCGAGCGAAAGGGAGTGGCGCCCTCGCGCAAGATAAGCCGCGCTGCCTGCCAGAGGAGATGGGCGGCTGCAGCATCGGCAACTCGGTCGGCGCAGGGCAGCGGGAAGAAGGCCGGCTCGATGCGCTCAAAGGGCAAGGTGCCGCCTACAAGGTTCATCAGTTGTCGGTGAATGTGAATCGCATCCTCTGGCGTACCAGTAAGGGGCCGCAGCACTACCCCTTCTTCGGAATCAGCGGGGAGCACCACCCACTCGCGGTGGCGGCAGCAAACAATTGAGCCAGGCTGCATCGATCGGGATCCCTAGAGAGCTTTCTCCATTTGAGATTTGTATACATCTTTGCCGCTTTCCGGGAATGACTGCCGAGCTTCTGCGGCTTTTTTGAGAACCCCCTACAGCCTGCCTGGACAGAACTTCTGCCGGCGCCATGGCCGGCAAAAATTCTACGTGTTGGAAAATGGCCCAGTTGGGTCTCGCCCAAGCCTTTTGCAGGGATCCCTCCTACCCAAAACGTGGGGTGACGGTAGGATGAAACAGAGCTGGCCCCAAGCACTTCCAGCCGCTTGCCCGATGAGCAGCAGCCGTTATCCGTTTGAGCGCGTTCGCGAGCACTTGCTCTTTCAGTCTTTGGAAGATGCTGAGTGGAAGGCATTGACGGCTGCCCTACTGCCCAGCCGCTTTTCCCCCGGCCAGGTGATCTTCCAAGAAGGGGATCCCAGTAGCGACCTATACGTAGTTCTCAGCGGGATCGTGGAGCTGCGTCGCCAGTACATGCGCCATCCCGGCGATTATTGGCTGGCCACGCTGCATGCCGGGCGCGTGTTTGGGGAACTTTCCTTGCTGACGGGACGGCGACGTTCCTTTACCGCGGTGAGCCTGACCGAAGTGCAAACCCTGCGCCTCTCCCGCGAGGGGCTGCTCCTATTGCCCCTGGAAGTCCAGCTGAAGCTCTACCGCGCCTGGACCCAGATCATCGGCGAGCGCCTCTTTTGGCTCGACAGCATGTTCGCGGATCTGCTGGAACAGCGGGGAGCCGAAAACGTGGCCTCGGCTATGGCCTTGCTGCAGCAGCGCTACCCCGCTTGAGGAAAGCCAACCCCTGCAGGCAGGCCGGGATCCCTAAAGTTAAATATCAGTTGATACTACTCAAAAAAGAGGCCAGAAATCAAGCGGTGGGATCCCAAATTTTATCTTCAGAATAGCCAGGGGTTGCGGTATTATGTGCTAAGCAGCCCCAAAGCACTTCAAGCAGCGAGGTTAAGAGCAGTGGTCAGGGTAGCCATCAACGGATTTGGTCGTATCGGTCGCAACTTTTTGCGGTGTTGGCTGGGTCGCTCCCAGTCCAATCTCGATATTGTTGCCATCAACGACACATCAGACGCCCGCACGGCTGCCCATCTGCTCAAATACGATTCCATTCTCGGGCCGCTGCAAGGGGCGGAAGTGGAGGCCGTCGAGGGTGGCCTGCTGGTTAACGGCAAGCATATCCACGCCGTTTCCGATCGCAACCCCAGCAACCTGCCCTGGAAAGAGTGGAAGGTGGATCTTGTTATTGAAGCTACAGGGGTGTTCGTAGACTATCAAGGGGCCTCTAAGCACCTTGAGGCGGGAGCCAAAAAAGTAGTGATCACCGCTCCGGCCAAGGGGGGCGACATTCCCACGTTTGTATATGGCGTTAACCAACACACCTATGACCCGGTGCGGCACAACATTGTCAGCAACGCCAGTTGCACCACCAACTGCCTTGCCCCCATCCTCAAAGTGTTGCTGGACAAGTTCGGCGTCTTGCGGGCCACGATGACCACCACCCACAGCTACACCGGTGACCAGCGGATTTTGGATGGCGGCCACCGCGATCTGCGACGGGCGCGGGCGGCGGCGTTGAGCATGGTGCCCACCACCACCGGGGCGGCCAAGGCGGTGGCGCTGGTGATCCCCGAACTGAAGGGCAAGCTGAACGGGGTGGCGGTACGGGTGCCCACGCCCAACGTGTCGCTGGTGGACTTGGTGGTGCAAACGGAGCGGCGCGTGATTGCCGAGGAGGTGAACGCGGCTCTCAAGGACGCTTCAGAGACCACGATGAAAGGGATCATTGCCTACTCCGATATCCCCTTAGTCTCCATCGACTACCGCGGCCACGACTGCTCGGCGATTGTGGATGCCGAGATGACCAGCGTGCTGGACGGGGATCTGGTGAAGGTGATGGCCTGGTACGACAACGAGTGGGGCTACTCGCAGCGGGTGCTGGATCTAGCTGAATATATGGCTGCTCACTGGGTTGAGTAGGCTGTTGTTTCCTGCCTCAATCCCTCAGAGGCGGAGAGGGAGAATTCGGCAAAAACCTGCCAGCGCTTGCCGTCATGGAGGAGGAGGGTCAGGGCAGAGGCGAGAAAGGATCCCTGGAAGAGGCGAGCCTTGAACTGCGGCCAGGCGGCGCGGAACTGGGCCGGCTGGAGATCCCGGAAGGCCACAGTCATGTGGGGCACAAAGGGACGGGCTGGAGCCGTTGCTTCTTCTTGCTTGAGAAGGAGGCTCATGTGCCGCTGGGCCTTGGCCTGAAGCTGTTGCAGCTCGGGGGAGGGCTCGACGTGAATATAAATAACCCGTGGCGGGAAGGCGCCGAAGCCACAGAGCTCAACGGCAACTGGCGCCTGCTCCTTAGCAAATGCTTCTAGGGATCCTGTCAGGGCCGCCAGCTGGGCAGTGGGCCACTCGAAAGGAGGCACCAGGGTGATGTGAGGGGGCGAGCGCAGGGCTGCGCGGCTGGCGAATTGCTCGGCAAACTGTTGTTTAATGGCGGTCACTTGCTCCTGCAGGTCTGGTGGGGGAAGGAGGGCGAGAAATAGCCGCTGTTGGGGAGCATCGATCAGCATTGCCGGACAGGTGAGGGATCCTTTTATCCAGGCTAGGGCAGCACATCCCCAGGCCTCTACCCCATTTCCTAGGGGTCAGAAGGTTTGTCGGGATGCCCGACGTCTTCTTTAACTACTCATATAATTATCTAGTGATTATTCGGTGGCAGTAGGAGACACGGATCCTCACATGACCCAGCTTTCCGCTCCCCTTCCCACGCCGGCAAGCCCATCTGCAGAACCTCAGCCGGATCCGATTCCGTCTTACCATTGGCATCTGTTCCTCTGCGCCGACCAGACCAAGCCCAAGTGCTGTGAAAAGGCGGTGGGGCTGGAAGCCTGGGAATACCTGAGGCTGCGGATCCAGCAGTTGAACCTGGAGCTGGCGGGCGTGGGCCCTCTGCGCGTCAACCGCACCAAGGCCAATTGTCTGCGGGCCTGCAACTACGGTGTTCCTGGGCCGGTGTTGTTGGTGTACCCCGGCGGGTTCTGGTACCACTCGGCCACGCCGCCGGTGATAGAGCGGGTGCTGCAAGAGCACATCTTGGGGGGAAAGCCGGTGGCCGAGTATCTGGTTGCTCAAGATACTCTGATTGCCCCTCAGCGCCCCTGATCCAGGAGGGCATGGATGGCCTCCACGCAGGCCGCGGTTGCCTGCTGCAGCTCAGCTTTGTCGCTGGAAGCCGGCGGGGGGATCAGCCTGCCGATGCGCACCGTGATGGGGCAAAACAAGCGCGGCCAGCGGGATCCCTTGGGCAGCACCTTCTCGGTGCCCCAGAGGGCTACGGGGAGCAAGGGTGTCTGGGTGCGCGCTGCCACCAAGGCTGCCCCCAGGTGAGGCTGGGGGATGCGGCCATCGGGGGTGCGGGTGCCGTTGAGAAAGATCCCTACCGCCCAGCCCTGGGCCAGGGCTGCCTCTGTGGCCCGCAAGGCGCTGCGATCCGCACCTCCCCTTTTGACCGGGTAAGCCCCGTAGAGCCGGATCACCTGCTTCAGCACCGGCACCTGGAACAGCTCTTCTTTGGCCATGAAGGCTACCGGGCGGCGCACCGCATTGGCCACCAGCGGCGGATCCAAGTGGCTGGCGTGGTTGCTGACGATGATCAGGGATCCGTGGCGCGGCACGTTTTCCTGGCCATAGGTGCGGCCAAAATACAGTCCCCGAAATAAAGGGTTGACCACCAGCCACTTGAGCAGCCAGTAGGCCAACCAATCGCGGCGGCGATAGCCCATCTGGACGATTTCCCAACTTAAGGGTAGCTCCCTCTTGAGTGTAGGGGAAAGGGGGGGATCCCTAAGGACTTTGGAGACAGGTTTTCCGAAGACCTTCACCTAGGGTGGGATGCGGCGAGGGGAGACGCCGGGAAAACGTTGCGCCAAGTTTTAGCTAATCCGCCGTTCGCGCTAGCGGGACGTAGTCCTTGAAGCCCCGCTCTGTACCCCCCTATATCCCAGCCCCCCAGTCCCCCCGTATACGGGGGGATATAGGGGGGCGGGCCGGTCAGAGTCAGGATGAGAGGCGGGAGCGTTCAACAGGTACAATGCATTCATCATGAGAACCGCTTACCAGTACCGCTTGCGCCCTACTGCTAGCCAAGTCGCCCTGATGGGTGAGTGGCTGGAGCTGCTGCGTAGGCAGTACAACTATCGCCTGGCAGAACGGTTCAACGGGTGGGAGCAGAATCGCTGCAATATCCATGCCTGCTCCTTGACGGTCTGTCATCTGCCTGAGTTGAAAGACAAGCCCGATTTCTACTCACAGAAACGAGACTTGGTAAACACAAAGGCTCTCTTCCCCGAATACCAAGCGATTCATTCCCAGGTGCTCCAAGACTGCCTACAGCGGGTACAAAGGGCCTTTGACCGATGGCTAAAAGGTGACCGCAACGGCAAAAGGGCAGGCAGGCCTAGGTTTAAGGGAGTAGGGCGGTATCGCTCCTTCACCTTCCCTCAGATGAAGCAGGACTGCATTCGAGGGCAGTTTATCCATCTGCCCAAGGTTGGGCCGGTCAAGCTGGTCCAACACCGCCCTTTGCCTGAGGGGTTTGTTATCAAAACGGCCACCATCACCCGCAAGGTGGATGGGTGGTACGTCACCTTGAGTTTGCAGGATTCGTCTGTCCCGGAATGGAGCCCTGACACGCCAACGTGGGAAAACACGATGGGGATAACCTGGGGCTAAGCTCTTTCTTGGTCACCGATGAGGGTGAGGCGGTTGAGGTTCCTCAGCATTACCGTAGGGCGCAAAAGCCCCTCAAGCGGCTGCAACGGTCTGTATCGCGCAAGCAGAAGGGGTCAAACCGCTACCAGAAAGCGGTCAAGAGGTTGAGCAAGGCACATCAGAAAGTAGCCAACCAGCGCCGGGATTTCCACCACAAAGTTGCTCATCAGCTTTTGCAAAAAGGGAGACACATAGCCCATGAGGCATTGAACATCAAAGGTCTGGCAAGGACAAGGTTGGCCAAATCTATCCATGACGCCGGTTGGGGTGAGTTCCTGCAAATTTTGGCAGCCAAGGCTGAAAGAGCTGGGCTGTTGACGATTGCAGGGGATCCCCGCGGCAGCAGTCAAGGGTGCTCGGGGTGTGGTCGTGAGGTGCCCAAAGAGCTGCATGAGCGGTGGCACGATTGTCCGCACTGTGGGCTGAGTATTGGCAGGGATCACAACTCGGCGAGGGTCATCAAATCCAGAGCGGTGGGGCGTCCCGTTCTTCAAGCTCAGGAAATGTCCTGCTATCGGGCAGGAGTCACTGGGAAGCCTGCACTCTATGCGTCAGCATAAGTGCGGGAGTACGTCACCTCTCCAGATCCGGATCCTCGCCCAAAGCCCGCAACCTTGCTGCCAGACGCTCGGCCCGCTGGCGTTCCTGTTCGGCTCGTTGGCGTTCCAGCTCGGCCCGCTCATCTCCCGTCAAAAGCAACTGCCCTTTGGCATCGCACCAGCGCAGCCAGCGGGCTTGTTTCCCCTCGAAAACTCCGTCCCACAGCCTCAGGCCCAGCTCCACCTGTTCCAGCCAGGTCTCGGTCATTTCCGCATAGTGGCGGCCCCGCAGCTCAAAAAGGCGCAGCTCCTCGGATCCCAGCTCGTGGTTGGGATCAAAAACCACGTAGTAGCTGACCCGCATCTGCTCGTAGCGGCTGAACTTGCCACCTAGCTCGTCGCCTTCGCGGTTGGAGACAATCTCGATCACCACATCCGGCGGCTTGTCAAATTGCCAGAGCAGATAGCACCGGTTCTGCTTCTCCCACCATTGTTCCGGCACCGTGACATCCAGGCTGAGAAAAACATCCGACACAATCGGGGGGCGACTGGGGGTTGTGTAGATCCCGACATTGGCTGCTGCCAGGAAGGTTTTGTGGGGCAGAGAGCTGTAGAGCGAGCCAGTCAGGAGGCGCTGTTGCTTTTCAGAGGCAAAGTTATCCGCCGGGGTATCGTCCTCAGTGACCAGATCAGCGACATCGGGCAGCAGCAGTTCAGTATCCATGGGCAAAGGCAGTCGGGGATGTCGACATCTTCGCCGTTTCCCCTACTTTTTGCCGCAGAGGACAAGGGCGGCAAAGCTGGCCGCTCTCCAGAAGGGATCCCGCCCGCAGAATGGGGTATCACGGCAAAAGGGCTCTCTTTGAGGAGGAACCTTGAACTGCGACGTTTTGGTGATCGGCTGTGGGGTGGTGGGCTGTGCCATCGCCTACGAATTGGCCACAGCAGGGCTATCGGTGGTTGGGATCGACGCCAGGGATCCGGCCTCAGGCGCCACCGGGGCCTCGTTGGGGGTGTTGATGGGGATCTGCAGCCGCCAGCCAGATGGGGAGGTGGTGCAGTTGCGCCTGAAAAGCCTGGAGCAGTTCGATCCCCTGATTGCGCGGCTGGAAGCCGACTTGGGTCGGACTTTGCCCGTCAATCGGCACGGCATCCTCAAGCTCCTCCGGGAGGAGGAAGTGGACGCTTGGCAAGCAACCCTGGCGGCTCGCCGGCAAGCAGGTTACCGCCTGGAGTTTCTCAGCCCTGGCGAAGTGGGATCCCTGCAGCCAGGTTTGCGCAGCGACCTGGGGGGAGCCCTCTACTCTCCCCAAGATCGGCAGATCCAACCCCGCCTCCTTACGCAGGCGCTTGTGGAAGCAGCCCAACGCAGAGGCTGCCGCTTCTTCTTCCATCAGCCGGTTCAGAAGATGCAGCGCAGCCCGGATCCTCCCTTTCGCCTACAGGCAGTTTATACGCCAGCCTTCGCCTTCTCGGCAGGCCATGTCGTTCTCGCTGCCGGCCTGGACAGCTCCCCTCTGGCCGAGGAGCTGGGCTTGCGGATCCCTCTGCAGGCGGTCAAAGGCCAGGCTCTGCGGGTCAAAGCGGCGGGGATCCCCCTGGGGCCGGTGGTCAGCGACGAGGATCTGCATCTGGTCCCCCTGGGGGATGGATCCCTGTGGGTGGGGGCAACCGTGGAGTTTCAGGCCCCCCATCCCCAGCCGACGCTGCTGGCCTTACAGGATCTGCTGGCCCACGCCATCGACATCTGCCCGGCCCTAGCCGAAGCCACCCTGCTGGAGCACTGGGCCGGCCATCGACCCCGACCGCTGGGGCAGCGCGCCCCCATTCTGGGGCCGGCTCCCGGCTATGTCAATCTTTTGGTTGCCACCGGCCACTACCGCAATGGAGTGTTGCTGGCCCCAATTAGCGCCGCCATCCTGAGGGATTTGGTGCTGAAAGGGGAAACAGCCCTGTGCGATCTAAGCGCTTTTGCCCCAAGACCTAAACAGGGCTGAGCTGGCCTATCCACTGAGGTAGCAAGACTTATGTCAGAATAGAAGGTTGCCAGGCTCAGGCCGGGCCAGTGTGTGATCTGTCGAGTCCTGCAAAGGAGAAAAGAGCCTTGCCGAAATTTGCCCTGAAAGCCCTCTGGCTGGAAAACGATTTGGCCATCGCCGTGGATCAGGTGGTGGCCAAAAACCGCAGCCCCCTCACCCGCTACTTTTTCTGGCCGCGGGATGACGCCTGGGAACAGCTCAAAGCCGAGCTGGAGAGCAAAACTTGGATCAGCGAGGAAGATCGCATCACTCTACTCAACCAAGCCACTGAACTGATCAACTACTGGCAAAACGGCGGACGCGAGCGCCCCATCAGCGAAGCCCAAGCCCAGTTCCCCGACATCCTCATCGGCGGCAACGCCTAGCTCTCCCCTCCCCGCCGAGGCCGCGACTCCAAACCCAACCCATCTTGATGGGGATCCTGCTTTTGGGCTAGATTAGCACTCGGGATTTCAGAGTGCTAACTTTGGGCTCGGCCAAGCCAATGGATCGCCGGGGCCCTTCTGGGATCCCACTCCGCCTGGCAGCGCTAAGCGGCCCAGTTGAAACTAAGAGGATCGGGGATTCTATGGCAAAACAGATTCTGTTTAGGGAAGAGGCCCGCAAGGCATTGGAGCAGGGCATCAATCAACTGGCGGATGCAGTTAAGGTTACCATTGGCCCGAAAGGGCGCAACGTCCTTCTGGAGAAAAAGTTCGGCGCCCCCCAGATCGTCAACGACGGGGTCACCATTGCCAAGGAAATTGAATTGGCGGATCCTTTGGAGAACACCGGTGCCCAGCTGATGCGGGAAGTGGCCACCAAGACCAACGACGTGGCCGGAGACGGCACCACCACAGCCACCATTTTGGCCCAGAGCATGGTGCAGGAGGGGTTGAAGAATATTTCGGCAGGAGCCAACCCTGTAGCTTTGCGGCGCGGCATCGAGAAGACCACTGCCTACCTGGTGGAGCAAATTGCCGCTCAAGCTAAGCCTGTGGAAGGCCGCAAGAACATCGCCGAGGTAGCTACCATCTCTGCCGGCAACGACCCGGAAGTGGGGGAGATGATCGCCAGGGCCATGGATGCCGTGGGGCGAGATGGGGTGATTACGGTCGAAGAGTCCAAGTCCTTGGAAACCCAATTGGAAGTTGTCGAAGGGATGCAGTTCGACCGCGGCTACATTTCCCCCTATTTCGTCACCGATACGGAGCGGATGGTGGCCGAATACGAAAATGCCTATCTGCTCATCACCAGTAATAAGCTCTCCAATCTTCAGGATCTGGTGCCTGTTCTGGAGCGGGTAGCGCGAGAGGGACGGCCGCTGCTGGTGATTGCCGAGGATGTGGAGGGAGAAGCCCTGGCCACTTTGGTGGTCAACAAGCTGCGGGGGGTGTTGAACGCGGTGGCGGTGAAGGCGCCGGCTTTTGGGGATCGGCGCAAGGCCATGTTGGAGGACATTGCCATCCTCACCGGTGGGCAGCTCATCTCCGAGGATATCGGCATCAAGCTGGAGAACGTCACCCTGGACATGATGGGGGTGGCCCGCAAGATTACCGTTACCAAAGACAAGACCACCATTGTGACCGACGGCAGCACCAAGGCGGCGGTGGAGAAACGGGTGGCCCAGATCCGCAAGCAACTGGAGACCACCGATTCCGAGTACGACCGCGAGAAGCTGCAGGAGCGGATCGCCAAGCTGGCCGGTGGGGTGGCGGTGATCAAGGTGGGAGCTGCCACTGAAACGGAGCTTAAAGACCGCAAGCTGCGCATTGAAGATGCCCTCAACGCCACGCGGGCGGCAGTGGAGGAAGGGATCGTCCCCGGTGGCGGGGCAACGTTGCTGCATCTTTCCAAAGGGATCCCGGCCTTCAAGGCCAACTTGAACGCAGAAGAGCAGGTGGGGGCGGACATTGTCTGCCGGGCTTTGCAGGCGCCGCTCTATCAGATTGCCCACAACGCTGGCCTGGAGGGGTCGGTGGTGGTGGAAAAGGTTCTGGAGAAGGAGATGCCCTTTGGCTTTGATGCCCTGACGGGCACCTATGTGGACATGTTTGCTCAGGGGATCGTGGATCCGGCCAAGGTCGTACGCTCGGCGCTGCAGAATGCCGCTTCCATCGCCGCCATGTACCTCACCACCGAAGCCATTGTGGTGGAAAAGCCCGAACCCAAGACGAAAACAGGAGCGAGCCGCTCCGGCGGTGCGGGGATGATGTAACTCCCCTAAACCATGCCCTTGTGGCCTAGGCCCCTATTCAGGGGCTTTCTCCCGTCTCCGGTCGCAGCAGGGGGAAGGCGATGACATCGCGGATGCTGGCAGCGTCGCACAGCAGCATCGCCAGACGGTCGATGCCGATGCCCAGGCCACCGGTGGGGGGAAGGCCGTACTCCAGGGCAGTGAGGAAGTCTTCGTCCAAAAAGTGGGCCTCTTCGTCTCCGGCTGCCTTCAGGGCCGCCTGGGCCTCCAGCCGCTGCCGCTGATCCACCGGGTCGGTCAGCTCCGAGTAGGCGTTGGCCGTCTCCCGCCCGACGATAAACAGCTCGAAGCGCTCCGCCAACCCCGGCTTGCTGCGGTGGGGCTTGGTGAGCGGACACACCTCCAGGGGATAGTCGAGAACAAAGGTCGGCTGGCGCAGGCGGCTCTCGCAGCAGTGCTCGAAGGCTTTGACCAACAGCTTGCCAGGGGAGTCGTGGGGGGAGAGATCGGGGATCCCCTGCTGGGCCAGGGCGGGCAAGAGCTCGGCGGTGGATCCCTTTTCCACGTCGATGAAGATGCCGGTGGCCTCCTCCACCAACTCCTGGATCGTTACCCGCCGCCAGGGTGGGGTGAGGTCAATGGTCTCCCCTTGGTAAGTAATTTGCAGGGATCCCCGCACTGCCAGGGCGGCGTTGCAGACCAGGGCTTCGGTCAGCTCCATCATCGTGTGGTAGTCGGCAAAGGCTTGGTAGGCCTCCAGCGAGGTAAACTCCGGGTTGTGGCGGGTGGAGATGCCCTCGTTGCGAAAGACTCGCCCAATTTCGTACACCCGCTCGATCCCGCCCACCACCAGCCGCTTCAGGTGCAGCTCGGTGGCAATGCGCAAGTAGAGATCTAGATCCAGGGCGTTGTGGTGGGTGATGAAGGGACGCGCCTCCGCCCCGCCGGGGATCACCTGCAGCACCGGCGTCTCGATCTCCACAAAGCCCCGCTCCTCCAGGGTCTGCCGCAGGGAGCGGACGATCTTGGCCCGGTCGAGCAAGGTTTGCTTGACCTCGGGGTTGACGATGAGGTCAACGTAGCGCTGGCGGTAGCGTTTCTCCACATCCCGTAGGCCGTGCCACTTATCGGGCAGGGGCAGCAGGGCCTTGGTCAGCACCTGGTACTCGTCCACCCGCACCGACAGCTCCCCTTTCTCGGTGCGCTTGAGACAGCCCTTGGCCCCCAGCCAATCGCCCACGTCAAGCAGCTTGTCCAGGTTCTTGAAGGCCAGCTCCCCCATCTGCTCCGTCAGCCGTTTCTTGTCCAGATAAAGCTGAATGGTGCCAGAGCGATCCTGCAGGGTAAAGAAAGCCAGCTTGCCCATGACCCGCCGCGCCCGGATCCGCCCGGCCACCGCCACCTGCACATCCTCCCGCTCGGCGCCGGGCTCGAGATCGGCAAATTGCGCCTGCAACTCGGCAGCCAAGTGGGTAACCGGGAAAGAATAGGCGTAGGGCAGGATCCCTTGCTCCTGCAGGTGGCGGGCCTTTTCCAGGCGGGCGGCCCGTTGGGCAGCTTCGCTGCTGCTGGGGAGAGTGGACATAGGGGTAAAAGGGATAGAGGATTTCAGGGACGGACGGGATCCTTTTTTACGCTTCCGGCGGCGCGATCCCGTGGGAACGCAGCAGCTCCAAAAGTCTTTCGGCCCGTTGGCGTTCTCTTTCAGCCCGTTGGCGTTCTCTCTCGGCCCGCTGCTGCTCTAGGGCGGCCTTTTCGTCGCCGGTGGGTAAAACTTGGCCCTCTCGGTCACACCAGCGCAGCCATTCCGTGTTGACGCCCTCGAAGGATCCCTGCCAGAGGGTCAAGCCCAGGCCAATCTCCTCCAGCCAGGTGGAATCGAAGGGAACCAACTCTCCCCCCCGCCGCTGAAAAAGAACCAGTGGGGATCCCTGCAGCTCCCGCAGTTGCCGCAAAGGATCGTAAACCCCGTAGTAGCCCACGCCGGCGCGGGCGTAGTCCCTGAGTTTGCGGCCCAGCTCTTCTCCCTCGCGGTTGGAGACAATCTCAATGACCACGTCGGGAGGCTTGCCCATCTCCCAGACAAAGTAGGTGCGATCTTCCTTGCGCTCGAAGCTGGCGGGGGGAGCTACCTCCAGGCTGAGCATGACATCGGGCACGAGCGGCGGCTGCTTGAGGGCGTAGAACAGGCCGACGTTGGCCGTGGCCAGGAAGGGGATCGGCTCGCCGCTGTCTTTGGCTCTGGGCTGAAAGGAGGCGTAGAGGGCGCTCGTGAGCAGGCGCTGCAGCTTCTCCGAGTAGATGCTGTCCACAGGCTGGTCGTCCTCGATCACCAGGTCACTGATATCGGGTGGGGGCGGCGGTGGAAACTCCGCTGCCGGCGTCGAGGGCTTGAGGGGGCTAGAAGGTGCAGAAACCATGATGCCGGGATCCTTTGCAGGGCCGCTGCTAGCGACTGCTCGGTTGTTGGTCAATCGAGCCGATATCGAACCATCTCGAGGGTAGCAAAGGTTTTGGGGAAAAAGGCGACCAGAGAGCTTCTCCAATCCACACCAGAGATAGAAGCCCAACCCTGGGCCGAGGGCCTGCCTCCTGGAGCGGGGCAAGAGACAAAAAATCCTGCCCGACCTCCTCAGCTTTGGCCGGATCCCTTTTGGAAAGCAGCTAGCGCTCCGCCTGGGCGTTCAAGCTGGAGACGATCAGGTACACCACGAAAAGAAACAGGGCTACCAACGCCATAGGTCGATCCTTAGGTCAGTCTCTTGCGCCAGGGTCTGTAGGATAGTGTGCCCATCCGGGCCGGGATCCGGTTGCTGTTGTCGCACAAACCTTTATTCTATGACATTTTCCCGTAGCTTGGTTCTTGGCGGAGCTCGACCGCCCAACTGGGCAAGTTGGGGATCCCTTCTCACTGGCCAGGCTCGGAGCTGGGCAGAGCCACCAGCAGAGCTTCCAACACCCGCTGCACCCGGCTCAAGCGCAGGCCAGAGTCGGCCAAAACGGGGCTGTTGGGGATGATGGCGTGGCGGAACCCCAGCTTGGCGGCTTCCTTGAGGCGCTGCTCCAACTGCGCCACCGGGCGCACCTGTCCCCCCAGGCCCACCTCGCCGATCAAGACCGTAAAGGGATCCACCTGGCGATCTCGGAAGCTGGCGGCCACGGCCACCGCCACCCCCAAGTCGGCAGCTGGCTCGGCCACCTGGATGCCGCCGGCGGAGGCAATGTAGGCGTCGTATTTGGAAAGCGGGATCCCCACCCGTTTTTCCAGCACCGCCAAGATCTGCAAAAAGCGGTTGAGCTCGATGCCGGTGGCGGTGCGGCGGGGGGAGCTGTAGCTGGTGGGGCTGACCAGGGCCTGCACGTCCACCACCAAGGGGCGGGTGCCCTCACAGGCGACGATGGTGGCCGTTCCCGGCGTGGCCTGATCCCGGCTGCTCAAAAAAAGCTGCGAGGGATTGTCCACCTCCACCAAGCCAGAGGCGGTCATCTCGAAAACGCCGATTTCCTGAGCTGCCCCAAAGCGGTTTTTGACGGCGCGCAGCAGGCGGTGGCTCTGAAAGCGATCCCCCTCAAAGTACAAGACGGTGTCCACCAGGTGCTCCAGCACCTTGGGCCCGGCCAGGGATCCATCTTTGGTAACATGGCCAACGATGAGCAGGGCCACCCCCAGTTTTTTGGCCACTCGCATCAAGAGGCCGGCGCATTCCCGCACCTGGGAAACGGATCCCGGCGCCGAGCTGAGCTGCCCCCAGAAGATGGCCTGGATGCTGTCGATGATCGCCACCTGGGGCTGTAGGGCCTGGATCTCGGCCACAATGGCCTCCAGGTCGGTTTCCGCCAATAGGTAGAGCTGCTCGCTTTCTATCCCCAGCCGCAAGGACTCCGTCCCGCTAATGCGAGCGGCGCGCAGCTTGATCTGCTGGGCCGATTCCTCCCCCGACACGTACAAGATGGGCCCCCGCTTGGCGAGATGCGCAGCAGTCTGCAGCAGCAGGGTGCTCTTGCCAATGCCTGGATCGCCGCCGATCAACACCAGGGATCCCGGCACGATGCCACCTCCCAACACCCGGTCGAACTCGCCGGAGCCAGAGGAGAGGCGGGGGTGGCTCTCCGAGGAGACTTGGGAGAGGGGAAGGGCCGACAGGGGCATCCCGTTGCCGCGGCTGCGCTGGGGAACGAGCCGCTGCGGTGGCCCAGACTTAGAAGAGGGGGCGACGACCACCTCCGTCAGCGTGTTCCAGGCGCCACAGTTGTCGCAGCGGCCCAAAAACTTGGGGTAGCGCTCGCCGCACTGGCTGCACTCCCAGACGGTTTTGGCCTTGGCCATGAACAGGGATCCCGCCTCTTTCTTAGGATACAAGGACTCCGACCGGCTGCCGCTAGCTGTGGGGCAGGGGAACGGCGGGAATGGGCACCTCTGGCAAGGCCAGGGATCGGCACTGGGCGTGGTGGCGCAGCAGATGGTCACAGAGCACCAAAGCCACCATCGCCTCCACCATCGGCACCGCCCGCGGCAGCACGCAGGGATCGTGGCGCCCCCGCGCCGCCAAAACCGTCTCCTGCCCGTCGAGGGTGACGGTGCTTTGGGGCTGGCGAATGGTGGCGGTGGGCTTGAAGGCCACCCGCAGGACGATGTCTTCCCCGTTGCTGATGCCCCCCTGGATGCCGCCGGAGCGGTTGCTGCGGGTGCGCCAGCCGCTGGGGGTCATGTAGAACTCGTCGTTGTGCTGCTTGCCCGTCAGGTAGGTGCCGGCAAACCCCGAACCGATCTCAAACCCCTTGCTGGCCGGCAGCGACATCACCGCCTTGGCCAGGTCGGCCTCCAATTTGTCGAACACCGGGCAGCCCAGCCCGCGGGGCACATTGCGGGCCACACATTCCACCACTCCCCCGAGAGAATCTCCTTCCCGCGCCGCTGCTTCAATTTTTTCAATCATCGCCGCCGCCGCGGCTGGATCGGGGCAGCGGACGATGTTGGCTTCCACCTGCTCCGCCGTCACGGAGCTGGGATCCACCTGGGCCTCTACGTCTTGGACCCGCTGCACATAGGCCAGGATCTCTACCCCTGCTGCCAGGCGCAGGATCTTCTTGGCGATGGCCCCGGCGGCCACCCGGCCAGTGGTCTCCCGCGCCGAGGACCGCCCTCCCCCCTGCCAGTTGCGGATGCCGTACTTGGCCTGGTAGGTGGCATCGGCATGGGAAGGGCGGAAGGTGGTGGCCATCTCGCTGTAATCCTGGGGGCGGGCGTCCTGGTTGCGCACCAGGATGTGGATGGGGGTGCCGAGGGTAAAGCCTTGGAAAACCCCGGAGAGGATCTGGCAGCGATCCGCCTCCTGGCGCGGCGTGGTGATGTGGCTCTGGCCGGGACGGCGCCGATCCAGCTCCGCCTGGATGTCGGCCTCGCTCAAGGGCAGCCGCGGCGGGCAGCCGTCCACCACCACCCCCACCGCCCCCCCGTGGGACTCGCCGTAGGTGGTGACGCAAAACAAGACGCCGAAGGAGTTGCCGTTGGCCATGGGATCCCTGAGCAAGAAGCTGCCCGCTCGCAGGCGGCTGGGAGAGACTGTCTTCTATTCTGCACCAGAAGGCTTGCGGACGACGCGGTGCAACTGACGGCAGCCGGCAATCCCCCGCAACACCAGGTGGGGATCCCAGCGCAGCTCTGCGTCAAGGGGCCGCAGGTGGGGGTAGAGTAGCTCGCCATCGCCGCCGGTTACTAGCAGCGGGCCTTGGGGAAAGCGGCGGCGCCAGTCGGCCAGAAAATCCCGCAAGCCGGCCAGCAGGGTATGAAGAATGCCGCTGCGGATGGCGGCCCCAGTGTTCCTGGCCCAGCGGGGGGGTATGGGAGCGCCGGGATCCCACTCCACTTTGGGCAGCCGGGCGGTGTGGTCGGCCAGCGCCTGCGCCTGCAACCCCAGGCCGGGCAGGATCGCTCCTCCCACCAGGGATCCCTCGGCGTCAGCTCCCGTTAGGGTCAAGGCGGTGCCGGCGTCGATGACCAAGCAGGGCCAGCCGTAGCGGATCCCGGCGGCCCACAGAGCCAGTGCCCGATCCAGCCCCAGCCCGGGATAGGGATCCCGCAGCGACACCTGGGAGAGCTCAAGGCAATGCACCCAGGGGGATCGGGGCGGCAAAGGGGCAGAGCCAACGGCAGCTAGCCACAGCTCCGTCTCTTCTGGCCAGGATAGGGGTTGGTGGGCGGGAAACTGCTCCACCTTCACCAAGCTCTCGCCAGCAAACCAGCCCCAGCGCACGTGGGTGTTGCCCACCACGGCGGCCAGCCACCGCTCTGCCTCAGAACTCATGCAACAGCTCCGCCTCCACGCGAAACAGCTCCACCGGCTGATCGGCAGGGATCCCGGCCAATTGCTTGGCGGTGGAGAGCTGCCAGGCCGTCGTCAGAGCCTCTCCGGGCAGCAACACCGCCCCCCTTGTCCCCGCGCGAATGAACAGGCCCATGCGGGTGGGATCCACCTGCTCCAGAGAGGGGATGGGCACCACCCGTCGCACGATGGCCACCTGAATAGAAGCCGACTCCAGCTCGCCGGGTTGCAGGGGCCGATAGCGCCAGTCGCGAGTAACAGCCCCCACCGCCGCCCGGATGGTGGCCCTGGCCAGATCCTCGCCGCCGGGATCCAAGCTGCCCCAACAGCCGCGGGGCCGTCCCTCCCTGGTCACCGTAACAAAAACTCCCGCCGGGCGCCGCCAGTGGGGCGGGATCTCTTCTGGAGCAGGCAGCACCTGGCCAGTGGCGAAGTAGTGGGCGATGGCCTGCCGCGCCAGGGCCGGCAGCGTCTTGGGCAAGGGTTGCGGCTGGACGGGAGCAGGGATCCCCTCCGTCCCGCCGTTGCGGGGCAAGGCGCCTGCCGGGGAACTCGTGGCCGGGGACGGGATCCCGCCAACGCGCCCAGAAACCTCTGGCCGGGATCCGGCCAGCAGCCCTAGCCCTGCCCCCAGAAACAAGGCCAGCAGGCTGAGCGATCGAATGGCAAAGGTGGACACGAGCTGAGGATCTTGCCAACCCAACTCTAGGCTAGGCTATGCCCCCGCTTCTGCAAGTACTTGAAAACGGTGTTCAGATCCTTGTCGCCCCGCCCGGAGCAGTTGACCACCACCCGCTGCTGGGGGCCAAGCTGGGGGGCCAAAGTCTTCAGGTAGGCCAGGGCATGGGCCGTCTCCAAAGCCGGGATGATCCCCTCCAGGCGCGACAGCAGCAGCAGCGCCTCTACCGCCTCGTCGTCGGTAACGGCGTAGTACTCGGCTCGCCCAATTGCTTTTAAGTAGCTGTGCTCCGGCCCCACGCCGGGGTAATCCAAGCCGGCGCTGATGGAATGGGCCTCCTGCACCTGGCCTTCTTCATCTTGCAGCAGGTAGCTCATGGCCCCGTGCAAGACCCCAATGCGACCGCGGCTAAGAGTAGCAGCGTGGCGGGAGGTGTGCAAGCCCTCCCCGGCAGCCTCGATGCCGATAAGCCGCACTTGGGGATCCTGAACAAACTCGTTGAACAACCCCAGGGCATTGGAGCCGCCGCCCACACAGGCCAGCAGCACGTCCGGCAGTCCTCCCCATTTCTCTTGGCACTGCTGCCGCGTCTCCTGGCCGATGACATCGTGAAAGGTCCGCACCAGCTTCGGGTAGGGGTGGGGTCCGGCCACCGTGCCGATGACGTAGTGGGTGGTCTCCACGTTGGTTACCCAGTCGCGGATGGCCTCGGAGAGGGCGTCTTTGAGGGTGGCTGTGCCTGATTCGACCCCCCTTACCTCAGCGCCCAGCAGGCGCATCCGCTGCACATTGGGGGCCTGCCGCTCCATGTCCACTGCCCCCATGTAGATGACGCATTCCAACCCAAAACGAGCACACACCGTTGCCGTGGCCACCCCATGCTGGCCAGCGCCAGTCTCGGCAATGATCCTTCGCTTGCCCATGCGCACCGCCAGCAGCACTTGGCCAAGGGCGTTGTTGATCTTGTGGGCACCGGTGTGGTTGAGGTCTTCGCGCTTGAGGTAGATCTGGGGGCCGTCGTAGTGCTCGGTCAGCCGCTGGGCAAAGTAGAGGGGGCTGGGCCGACCGACAAAATCCCGCAACAAGCTGTGGAACTCGGCGCGAAACTCGGGATCCCGCCAATGCTGCTCAAAGGCTTCCTCCAGCTCCGTCAGGGCGCTCATCAGGGTTTCCGGCACAAAACGGCCCCCAAAGGGCCCAAACCGGCCCCGAGGATCCGGACGCACCCTCGGGTCAAGGGGATCCAAAGCAGCAGGATGGGCAGCAGTAGCTGGGGAAGTCGTGGTCATGGCAGAGGGTTAGCAGGAGTTTGGCAGCCGGCAATAGGAGATAAACTTCCCCAATTCTACAGAACTCTCAGGAAGGAGATGGGCCGACCTCTTTGTAGGGAAAAGATTTCCGGAGTCCTCGGATTTTGGTTTTGGGCGCAGCCTTCTCCAAGAGCAGCCTACACTTAGGGGTATGGAGAGGGCTACCGAGTTAAGAAGATCTGCCGCGTGCCTAGCCTGTCTGCTTGCCGGGCTCAGCTTGGAAAATGGAATCTCAGCCCAGTTAGGTTTTCAACCCTACATCAATGCCCGCTTTGGCTACCGCATCGACTACCCGGCAGACTTTATCCCCCAAGGGGAAGCTGACAACAGCGACGGCCAGGTATTTATCGGGAAAGATGGAGCTGAGCTGCGCGCTTGGGGCGGCTACAACGTCTTTCAAGCAACGCCCGCCAGCGCCCTGCAAGAGGAGCTGCAGCGCAGCCGGGAAAGCCGACGCCGGGTTACCTATCAAGTTGCCGGTCGGGATTTTTTCGTGGTCTCCGGCTACGAGCCAGACGGCCAGCGGATTTTTTACCTCAAAAAGCTCGTCAGCCCCTCTCTAGAGGCTGGCTTTGAATTGGTCTATCCGGCCAGCCGGCGCGAGCGCTACGACCGGGACGTGGAAGCCATAGCCCGCTCCCTGCGCTTTGTGGATCCCTGACCCAGGCCCAAGTTGGGGCATGATCGTAGGGATCCCTGGCAAAATCCCATGGCCGAGAGACCGCTGGACAGTTGGCTGCGGGAACGGATGCAAGCCGTTGGCCTCTCCTCTTGGCAGGCTCTGCAAGCCCGGGCGGGGATCAGCCGCCGCGCCCTCGATCAGGTGCGCCAAGGGCAGTGGGGATCCCTGCGCCTGGAGCAACTGCAGAAGCTGGCTGCCGCTTTAGAGTGGGAGTTGGGATCCCTGCTTGGCGGTGGCGACCCTAGTCCAAGGGGCTCGAACACTGCAGAAGCGATCTTTTCCCTGCTGCAGCCGCTGCTGACCAGCTACCCCACCGTCCGCGAGATTGCCCGGCGCAAGCCCGATTGGCCGGCCCAAAACGTGACGGCCCTCTTCCGGTCGCTGGATGCCCTGCTGCAGCAGTGGGGGTATGAAGCCATCGGCAGCCCTCTTGAGTCCGTCCCCTTCGACCCGCAACTGCACCAGCCGGATCAGCCGGACATTCGGCCAGGGGATCCCGTCTACATCCGCTTTGTCGGCTACCGCCGGAAAGACTACATCCTCTGCCCGGCCAAAGTCAGCCGCTCGCTGCCCGGAGGATTGAGCTGATGGCACCTGTCCTCAAAGCAACGCTGGCTATCGATTTCGGCACCAGCAATACTGTGGTGGCAGTTTGGGATCCCGTCCAAGAAGCGCCCCGCCTGCTCAGCTTTCCCGGCCTTTCCCGCCCGGGCTACTCGGCCATTCCCAGCCTGGTCTATGTCAAGGGAAAAGGCCAGCTCTTGGTGGGGGAAACGGTGCGGGCCGGGCGTTGGGGGGCAGTGGAGCCGCAGCGGCTGTTTCAGGGCTTCAAGCGGGATCTGGTGGCGGAGTTTGTCCCCCCACCGCGGATTCTCGATGGGGAGCGCTACGACGCCGAGAGGGTGGCTCAGGCTTTTTTGCAGGCGGTGATGGAAGCCGTCCAGCAAGAATACCTGCAGCCGCAACAGGTGGTGTTTACCGCTCCCGTCGGCTCCTTTGAGCGCTACTTGAACTGGCTGCGGGGGGTGGCCGGGGATCCCGTTCAAATTGTGGACGAGGCCACTGCCGCTGCCCTGGGCTATGCGGTCGGCCAGCCGGGATCCGTGGTGCTGGTGGTGGATTTCGGCGGCGGCACCCTGGATCTCAGCCTGGTGCGCACCCTTGCCCCCCAGCCGGGCAACCCCGTCCTCAAGGCAGAGGTGATCGCCAAGGCCGACGCCTACGTGGGCGGGGTGGATATCGACATCTGGATAGCCGAATACCTGCTGGGGCAACTGGGGCTGAGCCGGCAGCAGCTGGGGGCCCTGAGCTGGATGACGCTTTTGGAGCAGGCAGAACAGCTCAAGATCGCCCTTTCTGCCCAGCCGGAGGCTGTGGGCAGTTGGTTCGACGACGAGACTCTAACTGCCTATGAGCTGCGCTTGAATCGGCAGGCGCTGGAGGAGATTTTAGAAACCCACCAGCTCCTCGACCAGATCCGCCAGTGCCTAGACGAGGTGCTGCTCAGCGCCCAGGCAAGGGGAGTGGGCAAAAGCCAAATTGAGCAGGTGCTCCTGGTGGGAGGCAGCTCCCAACTGCCGGCAGTCCAAGAGCTGCTCCGCTCCTACTTCGGCAAAAAGAAAGTCCGCTGCGAGCGCCCCTTCGACGCCGTGGCCCTGGGCGCTCTGCAGGTGGGCCGCCAGGTCAAGCTCGAGGATCGCCTGCACCACAGCTACGCCATCCGCCTCTGGGATCCCTGGCAAAAAAGTTACATCTACTATCCCCTCTTCGAGCGGGGCAGCCCCTACCCTTGCCGACGCTCCGAGCCCTTGATCTTGCAGGTGGCCAACGATGGCCAGACCGAAATTCGACTCGATGTGGGGGAAGTGGCCCAGGTGGCCCAGGCCGAGGTGGTCTATGACGAGCTGGGGCGCATGAGCAGCCGCCAACTTACCCGACAAACCGATTTTCGATCCCTGGGTGCTGAGCCGGCTTGTCTGGCCCGCCTGCAGCCCCCAGGTCGGGCAGGAGAAGATCGCCTCAAGGTGGAATTTGCCGTCGATGCCTCGCGGCGGCTGTTGGCCACTATCTTCGACTTGCAAACCCAGCAGCTTTTGGTAGAAGCCCAGCCCGTAGCCACCCTGAGTTAGAGAAAGGCACTCAGCTTCTTTATCGCGCCAAAACCCAAACAGTGCCGCCTGGCCCTTCTCCCCCCTGGGAGAGGGGCTGGGGGTAGTCGCAATGGCAGCGTGGAGCGCTTGGGCGGATCCCTTGTTGAACAATCGCCTATTTTGCTGTAAAGCGCGGGGGAAAAGTCTTAAGCTCATCCAGAATGACTGTATATCCCCTGCAGTGGCTTTGTAATGACTTGACAGATATAGTCATTTCAAATAGATGCAACGTTTCTCTACGTCGTTATTGCTACAGCCTTTTAATTTAAAATAGGGTACAGGTATTCAAGAGGAAGGAGAGA
>NZ_JANSHJ010000045.1:0-1161 GCF_047502615.1 Synechococcus sp. W60.3
TGTGTGAGCTAGAGGCGGAACGCTCCAGATAAAGGTGGGCAAAATGGCCCGTCGCTTGGGGATCCCAGCTTTGCAGCGTCAGTGGGCCGGCCACCACCTCTAAGCCCTCCGTTAACAACGTAACAGGCTGGACAGGAGCACAGACCTGTTGCAAAACACTGCGCAGCTCCGCCGGATCCTTTCCCCCACAGCTTTTCAGCAGCAGGGATCCCTGCTCAGCAGCGAACCACCGAGCCAGAGCCTGTTGCCAGTTGGGCTGAAGACTATCCAGCGTTTGCAGCATGATCAAAAGGGTAGGCGCGGCCCAAATCCAAAAGGCGGCTGAGCTGCTCCAGATCGATGAAACTCAACTCCAAAAGGATCATCAGCAACGGCCCTTGCTGGCGATGCTGCAGCTTCTTGGCCAGGCTCAGTTGAGAACGGTCGATAATGCCCGTTTCCAATAGATATTCCTCAAGGGCTGGGGGGGGAATGGGATCTAGCATGGTCGTTTCGCAGCGCTGAAGTA
Organism: Synechococcus sp. W60.3; assembly: GCF_047502615.1. Classification (NCBI taxonomy): domain Bacteria; kingdom Bacillati; phylum Cyanobacteriota; class Cyanophyceae; order Synechococcales; family Synechococcaceae; genus Synechococcus; species Synechococcus sp. W60.3. The sequence goes on from NZ_JANSHJ010000045.1 coordinate 509, forward strand.
AGGACGAGTATGAAAACTGAGAAGATAGCAAACCAATGTAACTATTCTTAACACTTCTACAGAATTTCGGCAAAGATCTGGCTGGTGCGTAGGCCGAAGGCGAGCTTGCTAAGCCCTGCGCCCACAGCTCCAGGACAAGAGAACCCCTAAATTGCCTCGGCAAATGAGGTTTCCGTATCCAAGGACACAAAAAATGGGTACCAAGAGTTCATGGTATGGTAGCAAATTGGCGATCAGTTGGCAGCACCCCGAAAGGCCGACTGCTTTTTCTTTGTGGGAAAAACCAACTCACCTTGCAAGATGTTACCTTTTTATCTCGTTGAATCCTCGTGCTTAACTTACAACAATTCTTCGGGGATCCAATCTGTTCGGCTCCTCTGGGATCTGCCCTAATGCTGTCATCCTGCTCGGGTTCGGTTTTGGGCATACATCGTCCTACGTTCAGCTAAGCTAGAGACACTTGCCACATGGACTCCCGTTATGTCTGAAGCCCAGGGTTTACTGCCAGTGGGGGCAACGGTTCAAGTGGTGGAGATGCCTCCTTACCTAAAAACGGCTGACCCAATGCCGATGTTGCGCCCGGCCCATTTGATCCGCTTGCACGAACAAGGGGTGATCTTGCAGCGGCGGCTGTTGGGCACCTACAGTGTGCA
>NZ_JANSHJ010000045.1:1171-11506 GCF_047502615.1 Synechococcus sp. W60.3
TGCACGAACAAGGGGTGATCTTGCAGCGGCGGCTGTTGGGCACCTACAGTGTGCAGTTTGCCAATGGCATCTTTTTAATTGACGGCAAGTACCTGGCTCTTGTGGGATCCCGCCCGTGAGCGCCCCATCTCCGCCGGAGCTCAGGAGACTGGGACTTTTGCTCTTTGGGAGCTGCGGGTCTTGCGCGTGCCGGCGGACTTTCGCGGTAGATTAAAGGGTGCCGGCTGAGGTTGGGTCAACAGGGTGGCTGGGATCCAGCCTAGCTTGCAGTATTGGCTCTTCTGCTTCTGTTGCCCTACATCCGATTAGGCTATCGTCGCTTATGCCCAGAGTTATCGTCACGGATCCCATCGATCAGGCGGGGATCGACATCCTCTCCCAAGTGGCCCAGGTGGATGTGCAAACCGACCTTACGCCGGAGCAGTTGATCGCGGTCATTCCCAACTACGACGCCATCATGGTGCGCTCCGGCACGCGGGTCACCCGCGAGGTGATCGAGGCGGGGACGAACTTGAAAATCATCGGTCGGGCGGGGGTGGGCGTGGACAACATCGACGTGGCTGCCGCCACCAAAGCTGGGATCCTGGTGGTCAACTCCCCTGAGGGCAATACGATTGCTGCCGCCGAGCACGCCATCGCTCTGATGATGGCCCTCTCCCGCCACATCGCCGATGCCAATGCCTCTCTGAAAGCGGGCCAATGGAAGCGGCAGGAGTTTGTCGGGGTAGAAGTCTACAAAAAAACGCTGGGGATTGTGGGATTGGGTCGCATTGGATCCCATGTGGCCCAGATTGCCAAGGCGATGGGGATGCGGCTTTTGGCCTACGATCCCTACCTTTCGATGGAGCGGGCGGAGCAACTGGGGGTGCGCCTAGTGGATTTCAAAACCTTGGTGCAGGAGTCAGACTACATCACCCTGCATGTCCCCAAGACCCCTGAGACCACTAACCTGTTCAACGCTGAGACCTTCCGCATGATGAAGCCGACCGCCCGCCTGATCAACTGTGCCCGCGGCGGCTTGGTGGACGAGCAAGCCCTTTATGAAGCTCTCAAGTCCGGCCAAATTGCGGGGGCGGCCCTGGACGTCTTTGCCGACGAGCCCCTCAGCAAAGACTCACCTCTCCTTTCCTTGGGCAAGGAGATCCTGCTGACACCTCACCTGGGGGCCTCTACCGAGGAGGCGCAGGTCAACGTAGCCATCGACGTAGCCGAGCAGATCCGCGATGTGTTGTTGGGGCTGCCTGCCCGTTCTGCCGTGAACATCCCTGGCCTGCAGGCGGAGGTGCTGCAAAGCCTCAAGCCCTACCTGGACTTGGCGGAAACTTTGGGCAACTTAGTGGGCCAGTTGGCGGGGGATCGGGTGAGCCAGTTGGAGATCCGCCTCCAGGGATCCCTTGCGGAAAAAGATGGCCAGCCGATCGTCATCGCCGCGCTCAAGGGGCTTTTGACGCTGGCTCTGCGGGAGCGCGTCAACTACGTCAATGCTTCCATCGAGGCCAAGGAACGAGGCATTCGCGTGGTGGAGACGCGAGATCCCTCTTTGAAGGATTACTCCGGATCCCTGACGTTGATTGCCCACGGCCCCAACGGGGTGCGTTCTGTTTCGGGGGCGCTGATCGGGGAGCGGGAGGTGCGCATCACCCAGATCGACGAGTTCCCGGTGAATGTGCCCCCCTCCGCCAACATGCTGATGACCCTGCACCGGGATATGCCGGGGATCATCGGCCGCATCGGCACCCTGCTGGGGGCCTACAACGTCAATATCGCCAGCATGCAGGTGGGGCGCAAGATCATCCGCGGCGATGCGGTGATGGTGCTCAGCCTCGACGATCCTCTGCCAGATGGGATCATCGAAGAGGTGTTGAAGCAGCCGGGTATTCGCGATGCTTTTGTGGTGAACCTTTGACGGCTTCTGCCGCCACTGGGGAAGTGCGCAACCGGCCTGAGCAGAGGGGAGGGCAATCTCTTTGCTGGGGTTGGTGGGGATATCTTGAGTTGAGGTGAACGCTTGAGTCCGAATCACTTGCCGCCGACGGGTGGGATCTCAACCTGGGATTGGCCGGGGTTTCTGGAGTCGCTAGGCCACTTTGGCGTCGACCTCAGCCTGGATCGCATGCAGGTTTTGCTGCAGCGCCTGGGCCAGCCCCAAGCCGGGATCCCAGCCATCCACGTGGCCGGCACCAACGGCAAGGGATCCGTCTGCGCCTGGGTCAGCCACGCGCTGTGGGCGGCGGGCTATCGCGTCGGTCGCTACACCTCTCCCCACCTGGTCAATTGGCGGGAGCGGATCTGGCTGAGCGGCGAGTACATTTCGCCAGGCGACTGGAGCCGGGTGTTGGCCCAAGTGCGAGATTGCCTGCAGACCTACGCTCCAGGCGAGGCTTCCCCCACCCAGTTCGAGGCCATTACCGCCGCTGCCTGGCTGTACTTTCGGCAGCAGAAGGTGGACATTGCCGTGATGGAAGTGGGGCTGGGGGGGCGGCTGGATGCCACCAACGCCGGCATCGAGCCGGTAGTGACCGCCATTACCTCCATCGGCTGGGATCATTGGCAGCGTCTGGGCAACAGCCTGGCGCAAATTGCCTTTGAAAAAGCCGGCATTCTCAAGCCGGGGATCCCGACTGTGTGCGCGCCCCAACCCCCTGAGGTGATGGCCGTGATCCGGGCTAGAGCCGAGCAGACGGGCAGCCCCCTGCGGGTGGTGGAGCCCCTGCACTGGGCCGGTCCTCAGACTGTCTGCTGGCGGGATCAGGTGCTTACCCTGCCTCTTGCCGGTGAGGTGCAACTGATCAATGGGGCGGTAGCTCTGGCCGTTGTGGAGACCCTGCAGGAACAGGGTTGGCGGATCCCAGATGTCGCTGTCGAGAAAGGATTTGCCCTCACCCGTTGGCCGGGTCGCCTACAGTGGGTGCAAATTGGCTCCCGCCAGCTGCTGCTGGATGGGGCCCACAACTTGCCCGCCGCCCAGGCGCTGCGCCGCTACCTAGATGAGCACCAGCCCGGCCCCCTCACCTGGTATATGGGCATTCTCACCACCAAAGACGTCAAGGGCATGCTCGCCACCCTGCTGCGGCCGGGGGATCGCTTCTTCGCCCTGCCCCTCTTCGGCCACGCCGGAACCCATCCGCAAGAACTGGCCCACCTGGCCCAGATCTTGCAGCCCCATCTTCGCTCTGTCCAGGCGCTGCCGGATCTTGCCGCTTTACAAGCCCAACTGCAGCAGCCGGCTGACCTCGACGAGCCGCCCGCGGTTATCTGTGGATCCCTATACCTCTTGGGCCAGGTGATGCAAGCTTGCCTGGGATGGGATCTGGCCTGCTGAGGTTCCTGCCACCAGTTTGGCCGAGCGCCCGGAGACCCCTAGCGCTTCCCCTACCGGCCCCATCGGGATGACAGGATTTGAACCTGCGGCCCTCTGCTCCCAAAGCAGATGCGCTACCAAGCTGCGCTACATCCCGCTCTTGTAATTATGGCAGATGATCAGCTAGAAAGCGCAGGAGCCCCGCCCTGTACCTCCCTAGATCCCCCCGCCCCCCTGCCCCCCGTATACGGGGGGTTGGGGGGGAAGGGGGGCGGTCGGAGCCGGGTAGTGTACGCCAGAGACGAAGAAAGTGTAACGATTTCTCCAACAATTTCGCCGATGTTCTTTAAGAGATTTTGGGGAAGCCAGACAAACTTTTGCGTTATCTGACAAGAAGGTGAAGGAGAAGGGGAGGTTCTGGCTCCTGCGGTAGAAAGGTAGTGGGGCGAGTTGGCCTTGTCTATGTCCGATGAGCTGCTGCGTGCAATCCGCAGACGCGACCTAGAGGCCGCCACCTCAGCCGTGCAGCGCTTGCGTTCCCGCCACCTGAGCGAGGCTGTGATTACCTCGATGGTGATGGTGGCCGTGGAGCGACTGGCCTGGGATGAAGGCGATCGGGCCGCTGCCAGTTGGTTGCTACGTCACTGCTCCAGACGGCGCTGAAGGGATCCGGGCCGAGCGAACGCCTAAAGCACCTGCTGCTCGCGGAGAACCTCGGCCAGCAACCCCGCCAGGGAAGCGGCGATCCCGACCATCGAACACTAGCTCTGCCGTATTGCCCTCCCGGCCAAGGATGAGGATCCCTGGACGGAACACCTCCAGCTAGAAACCGCAGGAACCCCCCCTATCCCCCCGCCCCCCTGCCCCCCGTATACGGGGGGTTGGGGGGGAAGGGGGGGCGGTCGGAGCCGGGTAGTTTACAGACGAAAACTCATTATGCTCTATCCCTTCCCACCGTCTATACGGTGGGAAATTCCGCGCATTTAAGTGCGCGCCAGCCAGCGCCGCAGCGGATGCCAGGCGGGCAAAGACAAAATCCAGCGGGACTGGCGCTCCAGCATCAAGCGCTCAATAGGATAGAGCCCAAACAGCTCGTAGCGGCTTTGGGCGATCAAGATCCCCAGCGTGAAGCTGACGCAAAGCAGCAAACCAAAGGTGGGCCAGCCGGGCCGGTAAAATAGGGCATAGCGCAGGCCTGTCCAGGTGAAATGGTTCCACAGGCGAACAATATCTGCCCGCAGCGCCCAAAGGCTGGGGATCCCGACCAGCAGCCACAACAGGCCCAGAAAGAGGAAGCTGCCGCCATGGTAGAGGCGCAACAGGCGCCTGGCTGGCGGAGAGAGAGATTCCAGGCCGGGAGGGTTTTCCGACCCCCAGCCGCGAGCAGCCTTCTTTTCCTCGACTGAGCTAGGATCGCGAGGCGATGACATCGAGATCCCGGTTCTCCAAACCAAGACCTTGTCATGATAACTTTAGCGACTGGGATCCCCAAACGAAGCTCCTTGGGGGGCATTAAGAGAGCGGGTTAAGCCGCGTAGCCGACCTCAGAGAGGAAACTCCTCCAAGGATATAATGGCTCTGCAGCTTGCCTTGCTAGCTCAATGGATAGAGCACCGACCTTCTAAGTCGATGGTTGCAGGTTCGAGTCCTGCGCAAGGCGCTAGGTGGATTCGCCTGGGATCCCGGCTTGTGGCGTTCGACTTTGAGAGGGGCACCACACTCGAAAGATGACTTGGCCAGAGTGACTTGCCACCGTCAGGGATCCCTCCAAGATCTCCATAGCCTTTTTGGCCAACGCCAGGCCCAGGCCCGTTCCCCCGGCCTTGCGGCGATCCAACTGCGGGATACGGTAAAACTTCTCAAACAAGCGGGGCAGCGCCTCTGGAGGAATTTCCACCCCTGTATTGCCCACCTCGATCAGCCAGCCGGGACGGCCCTGTTGATGGCTCTGGCTAAAGCGCAAACAGATGCTTTCCCCAGCCGGCGTGTACTTGCAGGCGTTGTTCAAAAGTTCGCCCACCACCCGCGACAACAGGCTCTCATCCGTGCAGAGGGGCAAAAGGTCGGGATCCCATTCCACCTGGAACTGTTGGCCCTGCTGGGCAGCTCGCAGCCGGAAGGGCTCGGAAAGATTGGGGATCCACTCTTGAGAAGATAACCAGGTCAGCTTGAGATCCCTATTTCCGGCTTCAATAGCTTGCAATTCCAAGAGCTCGTTGATCAAGTCCAGCTCGCGGTTGGTCTCCATCTCCAAAATCTGCAAGTAGCGCTGTTCCCGCTCGGTCAGGTTGGCCCTCGATAAAAACCCAATCGCCAGCTTCATGTTGGTCAGAGGCGTGCGCATCTCGTGGGAGACCATGTGCAGAAACTCGTCCTTGAGGTGGTTGAGCTCCTGCAACTGCTGCACCTGCTGCTGCACGGTTTGGTAAAGCCGAGCCTGGCGAATGGCAATTGCACATTGGCCGGCCACCCGCTGCATCAGGCGTTGCTCCCGCTCGCCAAACACCTGCCCCGGCGGACGGGATCCGCAAATATTTCCCAAAAGCAGCGAGTCTTTTTGCTGGCCTGTTCGATCCCGCAAATCGCAGATGGGAACCACCAGCAGGGTATGGCGCTCGTAGCCGGGCCAGCAGGGGTGGCCAAGGTTGCTGAAATAGCAGAACTGCCCACCCCGAAGCTGCTGGAGCACCTCGGCAAAATCGGCAAAGGGGATCTCCAGGGGAAAACGGCGGATCCCTTGGTCGGGCCGATAGTCCACCGCCAAAACGCTGGCCTGTCGTTCTGGGTCGTGCAGGGCAATCCTGCAGCCGGAAAGACCCAGCCTGAGGGCCAGTTCTTGCGCCACGGTTTCCAAAATCTTTTGCTCGTCTAGGCTGGAGCGAATTTCTTCCGTGATCAGTTGCAGCAGGGCCTCGTCTTCGTAGGCTTGCTGCAGTTGGCCGTTGCGCACCCGCACTTGGTAATCCAATTCGGCGTTGGTTTGCTGCAGCTTTTGATAAAGTTCGGCCTGGTGGATGGCCACTCCCAGGTGATCGCCAATCGCTATGGCCAGCTCGATCTCCTCCGCTTGCCAGTCCGGCTCAGAGATCAAGCGCCCTAGGGCTAGGGCGCCCCAAAGCTTTCCTTGGCAGGCCACGGGGATCCCCAGCCAGGGGCCGAGTTGGTGGTCTTGCCTTTCCTGCAGCGCAAACGAATCGGCAACCTGCTGCGGATCCCGCACGTGAAAAACCTGCAGCCGCTTCAACTGCTGGATGGCTGGGATCTCTGGATCATCCGGTATGCGCAGGTGAAGGAAGCTGGGCACCTCAGGAGAGCGGACATGGCCGACAATGGCCACCCACACCCGCTCCTCAGGTAGATATTGGTAAAGGGTAACCCGCGCTGCCTGCAAAACCTGGCCTACTTCCTGCACGGCTACCTCAAAGAGGGTCGGCAGATCCAGGGAGCCGTTGATGGCTTGCATCAGCCGGTTGAACAGTTTTTCCCGCTGCACCTGTTGCTGCAGCTTCAGCTCGGCTTGCTTGCGGGCAGTAATATCCCTCACCATCACCAGCATTTGCTCGTTCTCGAAAGGCACAAAACGAGCCTGCCGATACTGAGGCTCAGAAGAGCATTCCGTCCAGCAGTACTCCATCTCCTGGATTTGCTGGGTGGCAAAGGCCAGCTCCAGATGCTGGCGAACGGCTTGGGCTTCCCCAGGGGGAAACAGCTCTTCCGGGGTTTTGCCCAAGTAATGGTCGGGGGGATACTGCGTCGGAAAGTTGCTGGGGGGCTTGATCTCCAAACATCGGCCCTGGCGGTCGAGGCGAAAGAGCATGTCGGGCAAAGCTTCCAGCATCTGCCGATAGTGGCACTCCCGTTCGGCCAAAGCCGCCTCCAGTTCCTTGCGCTCGGTGATGTCCAGCGTTACGCCCACAACATGGCTGGGATCCCCTTCCGGCCCCAAGAGCACAATGCCCTGGGAGAGGTACCAGCGCACCTGTCCGTTGGCTAAGCAGGCACGGTACTCGACGGCAAAGTTGGGATCCCCCTCCGTCGCCCTGCGCCCCGCCGACTGCAAAGCTTCCTTCACCCTTGGGCGATCTTCCGGGTGAACCCGCTCAAAAAACATCTCCAGGGTGAACTCCTCGCCGGGATCCCGTCCGTATTTGGCCTTGCACTGAGGCGAACTGCTCAGCTCCCCGCTGCGCAGATCCAGTTGCCAGTAGCCCAGTTGGGTGGCTTCCAGAGCCAAATAGAGATGCTCTGGATAAAAGCCGCTGTCTCCTGGCCCCACCGGCACCAGACGGTATCGAGTTGAAGCCATCTCCCCCCACCAAAACGGTTGGTTATTCCAGAAGCCCTGCCTCATTGTGGACGATTTTCATTAGGGGGATCCTCCTGTCGGAAATCCTTAACTTTAGGCATAATTTCAGCACACTGTTCAGGGATGTATTGGGGGACACGAACCTTAAACCCAAGCTAAACTTCAAATTCGCGGGTGGGGGTTGTCGAAAGCGGCGGTGGGCTCTGCGGGGCAGGGCTTGTGGCCGAGGGGGGAGCCTCTGCTATAGTGATGAGCAGTTGCGCCTTGGATCCCAACCCTGGGGATCCCTCCGACAGGTGGGGTTAGGGCAAGCCGAAATGGGTTCGGGTTTGAAAAGAGAGTGGCGCCAGATAAGCCTCTTCTTGGTGGGTTTGCCCTCAGCCTGCGTGAAGCGTTTATTCTTTTTTATGCTGTCCTGTGCCACGTCTGGCCTAAAGCAATTGCTGCTGATTTTGAGCTGGGATCTCTTCCCCCGGAAGCCGATAGTTAGTTTCTGGCGATTGTTCGATATTGTTCGGTTTGCGTTGGCGCGGCTGCCCTCTTCCTTTGGTTAGCGGGCGGGGATCCCCCTCCGGTTGGCTGATTTACGAAGCCGCATTCTTCCTGGCATCCTTTGGTCCTGTTCTCTTGCTGGCCGCGTTTCTCGAAACTGCCGGCTGGCGACAGCGGCCAGCCGAGGAGCGATTTGTCCCGCTGCCGAGATTCTCCCCTGCCCTGTTTTGGTTGGTTGATGAGCTCGCTCAGAACACCTGCGCTGGCGGGCAGGGGGATCCCTGCGGCATTTTTCAACGGATCGTCACCCAGTCAATCCATTTTCTGTAGAATTCAAGGTTATTTCTGTGATTTGTGAACTTCCGCGAAGTCCTCAGTCTGCTCCGCACGATTCGGAGCGCTATCGACATCGCCCGTCGAGGGGCTCTGCTTCCCGGCTGGAGTGGCCCAGCCACCCTCTGGATCCCCTAAATGGCGAAGAAATCCGGGAAGTGGTCAAAATCCTGCGTCAGGAGCGCCCTCTTGCTTCCCGCTGCCGCTTCGTCACCATCCAACTGCAGGAGCCGGAGCGGCCTTGGATGGAAGCGTGGCAGCCGGGCCAGCCCTGGGATCGGCAGGCGTTTGCGGTGCTGTTGGATCCCGCCGAGGGCAGCACGTATGAGGCGGTGGTCTCCCTCTCCCGGCAGCAGGTGTGCTCTTGGCAGCTCGTCCCCGGCGTGCAGCCGCCCCTTTTGGACGATGAGGTGTACGCCTGCGACCGCCTGCTCAAGGCGGATCCCCAATTCCTGGCCGCCCTGCAGCGGCGGGGCATTGCCGATGTGGAGCGGGTGATGGTGGACTACTGGACGGTGGGCTACTTTGGGATCCCGGAAGAAGAGGGGCGGCGTCTGGTGCGGGGCCTGTGTTTCCTGCGCACTTCTCCTTACGACAATGGCTATGCCCGTCCCATCGAGGGCCTCTACCCCTGGATCGACCTCAACAAATGCAGGTGGTCAAGGTGGAGGATCGCGGCCCCTGGCCTCTGCCCCCGGAAGATGGCAATTTCGACGAGATCTTCTTCAAAGAGTTTCGCCAAGATTTGAAGCCTTTGGAAATTACCCAGCCCCAAGGGGTGAGCTTCCAGGTGGAAGGCCATCACATCCGCTGGCAGAAGTGGGATCTGCGCATCAGCTTTAACCCCCGCGAGGGGCTGGTGCTGCATCAGGTGGGCTATGAGGATCAGGGCCGGCTTCGTCCTATCCTCTACCGCGCTTCGGTAGCCGAGATGGTGGTGCCCTACGGCGATCCCCGCGATCCCCACTGCCGCAAGAACGCCTTTGACGTGGGGGAATACGGCATCGGCATGCAGGCCAATTCCCTGCGCCTGGGCTGCGACTGCCTGGGGGAGATCTACTACTTCGATGCCTGGCTGCCCAGCAACAGCGGCGAGCCCATGCTCCTCAAAAACGCCATCTGCATGCACGAAGAAGACTTCGGCGTGCTCTGGAAGCACACCGACTGGCGCACGGAGCGAGCCCAGGTGCGGCGCTCGCGGCGGCTGGTGCTCTCTTTCTTTACCACCATCGGCAACTACGACTACGGCTTTTTCTGGTACTTTTACCAGGATGGCACCCTGGAGTTCGAGGCCAAGCTCACCGGCATTATCAACACCTGCGCCACCCTGCCGGGGGAGGAGCCGGAATTTGGCGTCTTGGTGGCGCCGCAGCTCTCTGGTCTCAACCACCAGCACTTTTTCACCGTTCGCCTGGACATGGCGGTGGATGGGCCGGGCAACTCCCTCTACGAAGTGCATGCCGAGCCGCTGCCGCCGGGGCCGGATAACCCCTACGGAAACGCCTTCCGCGCCCGCTCCACCCTGCTCAAAACCGAGCAGGAAGCTAAGCAAACGGTGGATCCCTTGCGGGGGCGCTACTGGAAGATTGTCAACCCCAACCGCCACAATCGCCTGGGGCAGCCGGTGGCCTACAAGTTGATCCCAGGAGAAAATGTCCAGCTCCTGGCCCACCCCGACTCCTGGCTGTATCGACGGGCGGGGTATTTGGCCCACCACCTCTGGGCCACACCCTATCACCCTGGCGAAAAGTTCCCGGCGGGGGACTACCCCAACCAACACCCCGGTGGGGAAGGGCTGGTGAAGTGACATCTTCTCCCGCTAAGCCCTGACGGGCTGTAGACGGGAGTTTCCGAGAATCACTTCTCGGAGTTGCTGCTTCAACGGACTGGTAAACCAGGATCC
>NZ_JANSHJ010000010.1:0-79331 GCF_047502615.1 Synechococcus sp. W60.3
ATCGCTTCACCGCTGAGCAGTAATGCTCAGCAGTGTTCAGCGTAAATGTATCAGAGCAGATAGTTGTTCATGATGGCGGCATCTTCGGTATAGCTGGCCGGGTTCCACAGCACCGCCTTGGCCACCTCTTCCTGCAGGGATCCCATGAACTCCCGCACATGTTGCGCCCCCACCGCCGGCGGGACGTCGAATTGCCCCACCTTTTGCAAAGCTGCCTGCAGGCGGAGAAACACCTGGCGTTGGCGGCGGCTGTGGAGATTGGCGCGAATGATGCCCTCGGGCTTGAGGACTTTTTTCATCGCCCGCAAGCCCTCAGTGGGATCCGCCAACAAATACAAAACATCGTTCAGGCTGATGAAATCGAACTGGATCCCCAGGCGATCCAGCTCCAGCACGTTGAGGACGTAGCACTGGACATCGGTGAAGCCGTGGTGCCGCAGGCGTTCCTCGGTGAGCTTGACCGAAGCCGGCGACAGATCACAGGCCACGATCTGGGCGCCCGGATTGGCCTCCGCCATCATCAGCGTCTCCCAGCCGGAGCCACAGCCGGCGTTGAGCATCACCTTGCCCTCGGACGGGACGAGGGCGTGGGTGCGTAGGTACTGGGCGGTGGTATAGCTCATCTTGAACATCTCCCCCAGGGCATTGCGGGCCGACTGCGAGAGGGGCACGTTGGGGTAGGGCAGAGCCTCGTAGAGGCTGAGGGCCCGGTCTGCAGCCGAGAGGGCGGATCTGGTCATACGCAGAGGAAAAGCTCAACAGAGAGCGAGAGAGCGGTCGATGCAAAGGCAGGATGAATTTATGATTGAGTGTAGCCGTTGAGGGATCCGCTCAGAACTGGCTATGACTGCTGCTGCTTTGCCCCGTCGCCGCTCCCGTTTCTCCCTGGCAGGCACCCTGGCCGCCGTGGGCGGGGCGCTGCTGTGCGGGATCCTGGTGGTGCGGCTGCAGGTGCCGATGCTGGAGCGGATCAACCTAGAGGCCCTGGAAAATGCCGAGGCCCGCAAAAACCGCAACATCGCCCTGGCCACCACCCTGGGCTGGCTGGGCTACCGCAACCTGGGCGCCTCCTGGCTGTGGCTGGAGCTGATCCAGTACTACGGCGACGCCCCTGCTCGTGCCCAAACCGGCTACGGCCTCGCCTACGAGTACTTCGACCACATGCTGCGACTGGATCCCAACTTTTTCTTGGGCTACCGGCTGTCTAGCTTGGTGTTGGCCTATCGGGCCGGCCAGCCGGAAAAAGCTGTCGAGATTTTGGATCGCGGCCTGCAGCAGTTTAACCCCCAAAACAATCCCGACGCCTGGCGGCTCTACGTGGATCGCGCCTTGATCAACTTCATGTTTTTGGGGGATGCGGAAGCGGGCCGCCGCGACTACTACCAAGCTGCCGCCTGGCGGGAACAGGTGGGCCTGCCCGGCGACGACTTTCGCCAACTGGGGGACAACATCGCCCGCAGCCCCCTCAGCCGCCGTTCCCGCTTCGATGTCTGGCTGAGCGTGTTCAATGCCACCAGCGACCGGGATACCCGCCAGTTTGTTCTGGAACAACTGACCCAATTGGGGACGGTGCTGCGGACGCTGCCCACCGGCGAGATCGAGATTCTCCCACCTCCTCTGCCCGATTTTCCCGAGGAAGAGCCCTACCGCTTGCGCCTGTAATTCCAATCCCCTAACTGGGCAAAGATTGCGCTCTAGGGTTGTGACGTTGCCCCAAGAGGTGAGCTAAACTCTAACCCAAATTGTCATCCTGGAAGCCGTCTTCTTCACAGGACCGATCCCTGCGTCAGAGAATCTGCTCTCTCTGGCGCAAGCGAAGTGTTGCTCCCGCTGCCTCTCCTCGAAGAAGGGGCGGCTATCGTTCTTGCTTCCGGTTCGTGAAGACGCTCCAGGCTTTCGGTAAGTTCCCGCAGCTTCCCCATTTCTTATTATTTCTTAACTTTTGTTGTTCTGCACAATAGGAGTGATCCCCATGGCCTCAAGAACTTCTCTCCTGATGATGGCGGCTGTCCTTTCGGGCAGTTGGTTTGTCCTCCCTGCAGCGGCCCAATCTTCTGGGACAGCGCGAGTACGGTCGGTGGTGGATGGGGACACCTTTTGGGCAGACTTGAACGGCAGGCCAACCCGTTTTCGTCTTGCCTATGTGGATGCCCCAGAGCTGACGCAAGGGCGCTGGGGGCGGCTCTCGCAGGAAGCTTTGCAAAGCCTGCTGCCGCCGGGATCCCTGGTGCAGGTGGATACTCTCTACGTCACGCCAGAAGGGCTGCACATTGCCCAGGTGTACAACGCCGAGGGTTTGGTGAATTTGGAGATGTTGCGCCAGGGGCAGGCGGTGGTTTATGAGCGCTTTTTGTACGGGGCCAACCGGGAGCGCTACTTGGAAGCTCAAGAATTGGCCCAGGCGGCGCGACGAGGTTTTTGGCAGCAACGCAATCCGGTGATGCCCTGGGAGTTTCGGGAGACAGCCGCGCAAACCTCAGCCTTTGCGGGATCCAACGTTTTGGACGGCTCCTTCCTGCGGGAAAACCCGGCAGCGGCTGCGGGCGTGGGCATTGCCACCGCGGTGGTGATGGTGGGCTTGAGCAAGCTGCTGTGGAGAAAGCCCAGCCGGCAGAGGGTGAGCATCCGCCAGATGGAGCGGGATCTCAAACAACTGCAGCGCAGCCTGGCCACAACGCTGGCCAGCCGCAAGCAACTGGAACGGCAGTACGATCAACTGCTGCAAAAGGCCGAGGATTGGTTTGTCAGAGCCCAAAAGGCCAGCCAACATGACCAGGACGAGCTGGCGCGCCAGGCTTTGGTGCAGCGGAACCAACACATGAGTGCTGCAGAGGCGGTTCGCAAATCTTTGGATGAAGTTGAAGCGCAGGCGGCAACCCTCCGCGAAGGCATTTCTCGCCTGGAAAGCCAGATCGCGCTGGCCAAGCTGGAACGGGAGATGAACAACTAAGCCTGGGGCGGCGGCTTAAGATGGGGGAGCATCTACCTAGTGAGCCAACTGGCAATGGCGATGAAGGCAAGAGTATCCCCTCTTTTAGCTGCCCTGCTGTTGGTGCTGCTTTGGCTTGGGATCCCCCTTGGATCTGAGTCAGCGAATGGGGCAGCGGCGGCGAGTGCCAAGATCGATCCTGAGATTGACCGGCTGTTTGAGGAAGCCTTTGCTGCCACCAACCGGGGAGATTTTGCCCGGGCAGAGGCCTTTTGGAGCCAATTGTTGCAGCGCCAGCCCGACAACCCGGCCCTGTGGAGCAACCGAGGCAACGCCCGCGTCAGCCAGAACCGCTTGCAGGAGGCTTTGGAGGACTATGCTGAGGCCATTCGCCTGGCTCCCAACGCACCAGATCCCTATCTAAATCGGGGGACGGCTTTGGAGGGGCTAGGGCGCTGGCAGGAGGCCATTGCCGATTACGAGCGGGTGTTGCAGTTGGATCCCAACGATGCGGCAGCCTACAACAACCGGGGCAATGCCGAGGCAGCGCTGGGAGAGTGGCAGCAGGCCCTGGCCGATTACCGTCGCGCCACGGAGCTGGCTCCTGACTACGCCTTTGCCCAGGCCAACTACGCCCTCTGCCTTTATCAGGTGGGAGAAACGGAAGCTGCCTTGCGCCTGATGCGGGCTTTGGTGCGCAAGTACCCGAAGTTCCCGGATATGCGGGCTGCCCTCAGCGCTGTTCTTTGGGTGCAAGGCCGGCAGGGAGAAGCAGAAAGCCAATGGGTGGCTGTGCAAGGGCTGGATCCCCGCTATGCCGACCTGGAGTGGGTGAAAACCGTCCGTCGTTGGCCACCGGCGATGGTGGCAGCCCTGGAGCGCTTCCTTTCTCTGCGTTGAAGAGCTGTCAGCAGACTCCCCTGCAACTCTGGATCGCAGCAATTCTTAATCTCATCTCAATTGAGAGGAGACATCGATCCTAGAAAGGAAAAGCCCCCACGACTCCCTCAAAAGAGGAAACGGGGCGGGCGCAGTGCCTCAGTCTAAATCGAAATAACAACATTGCCATCTTTGAGTTATGGTTTCGAACTTGGCTCTGCGCATTGGCGAAGCGGTTGCTAGGGATCCCCGCAGCCAGAGGCTCAGGTTGCAGCCTGTCTGGGGGGGCGGGGATTGCCTAAATTGGGATCAGGACAACTGAGGATCCCGGCAGCCAGCTCAACCCAAGCCCAAGAGAACGCGAAGGGATCCCGACGGTTTCGATAGACTGTGAGAGGGACAGTGTAAAAAATTGCTTCCTCGAGCTTCCTCCCGCTCTCCTGTGTTTCAGTTCTATCGCGGCGTGTGGTACTGACGTGAGTGCAATGGCCTTTTTCTCTCGCTATTCTTTCCTCTCTCCTGGTTGGAGGAGGGCACTACGAGCTCAGGGGAGCTGGGCAGGGCTGTTGCTCATGGCTCTACAGCTTGGGCAGCCCGCCGTGGCTCAGACAGAGACCCAAGTTTGGAGTGGCACTGGCCAGATCTTGAGCGGTCAGGGGCAAGGGGCCACGGTGCAACTGGTTCTGGAAACCGGTGGCGGACGCATTTGGACGCAGTCGGGGCCGGCGTTGGATGCGCCCTTTTCCGGCGGGCAGATTTCGGTTACCAGCGGCGACGGCACCTGGCAGATCCAACCGCAAGGGGATCAGTTGCTGGTGACCTTTTACCGCGGCGAGCAGATCATCCGCTGGCAACTGCGCCCCGTCGGCGAGGTTCCAGCCTCTTCTCCTCCTGTGCCATCCAGCTCCTTGATCGGCGACACCGCCCAACCGCTGGCTCTGCCTGTGCAAGAGCTGGTCGTTCCCATCCAGAATTTGCCTAACAATCGCTGAGGGATCCCGCGGGCAGGTCTCCCGGTTCAGACATAAGTAAACTACCCGGCTCCGACCGCCCCCCTTCCAGCCCCCTGCCCCTGCCCCCCTGCCCCCCCGATAACGGGGGCAGGGGGGGGGGGGGGGTGGGGGGTTTACAGCAGCCCCCAAAAGCGCAATTACATTTGCCCCGTTGTAGTCTGCGTCCCCTTCCCAACCACAAGCCGGGTTGACACAACGGAAGCGCTTCCTTTCCCGTTGCCCAATCCACAGGCACTGGTGGCAGGTCTGTGAGCTGTAGGCAGGCGGCACCAACACAACCCGGATCCCTGCTCTTGCTGCCTTGTACTGCACAAACTGCCGCAACTGGTAGAACGCCCAACTATTCGACCGCCGGCGCTCCGTCTTGCTACGCGGCTGTTGGTTGACACGCTCCCGGATCCCGGTCAGGTCTTCCAAGGCAATAAAGCTGTGGGTTGCCTGCACCCTCGACACAATCGCTTTGGAGATGCAGTGATTAACCCAGGTTTGGAAGCGTCTCTCCCGGCCAGACAACCGTTGCAAGAGCTGCCGGCACCGCCGCCGACTAGACCTTGTGCCCTTACTGGCCTTGCGTTGGAGAACCGCTCTCAACCGGGAGTAGTGGTCTCTGACCCGGCTCAACTGCTGTCCACTCCAGTTATCCCCCTCTGAGGTGTGTGCAATATCTGTTCTGCCCAAGTCCACTCCAATCGCCTTGGGGGTGTTCTGGGGCTCCGGCAGGTATGCTCGACGCAAATCTGGATGTAGTAGGAACCGTCCTGCCGTTTGACCAGGGTGGCCGCTTTTGGGTGGGTGCCGGCCAGCATGCCCCGTTGGTAGTTACCCATGGCCAGCTCAAACCGTTCCTGCCCCTCAACCGTAGTTAGCGATACCGTCCAGTCTTTTTCACGGAACGAGAAGATGCGGGCATCGTAGGTGACGAAGCCCGCCTTGAACGCCTTGACTGGACGGTTCTTTTGCTTGGCAACCTTGCGCGACCCCGCCACCCGCTTGCATACCTGCCCCGCCAGATTACTGGATAACCCAAAGCGAGCGCGTATCTCGTAATAGCAAAGGGAATGGAGTTTGACTGCGTTAACGACTTTCTCTGGTGTGCTTTGGTTGACCCAGTTCAGTGCCTGCGCAAAGGCGTCCAGAGTCGCATCCAACTTGGCGGCCTGCGCCTCAGACACCTTGAGCTTGCAGGAGATAGTCAGGGTTTGGGTCATACTGTTACTGTACCTTATGGGAACGCATTCCTCCCAGCCCTGACCGGCCCGGCCCCCGGCCCCCCACTCCCCCCGTATACGGAGGGGATATAGGGGGGTACAGGGCGGGTCTCCTGCGGTTTCTAGATGAAGGGATTAGGGGTGCTCCTGCTTTGCCTGTTGCCAGAGGGCCTCTAACTCCGCGAGGGTGAGTCTTTGGAGAGGGGAGGCTTGGCCGCTGCTAGGCAATGCCGCTTCTGCTGGTTGCCGCGCCAGCTCTTCCAGGCGCAAAAAGCGGCGGGCAAAGCGCAGGTTGGTTTGGGTCAAGGCCTGTGCGGCATCCAGCCCATACCAACGGCCCAAATTGACCAGAGCAAACAGCAGATCCCCCAACTCGGCTTCTTGTCGCGCCGGGTCAGGGGGATCCCGTTCCAGCTCTCGGCGCAGTTCGGCCTCTTCCTCGCGCACCTTGGCCCAGATCCCCTCCACCGTCGGCCACTCAAATCCTGCTCCCACCACCTTTTGGGAGATCTTCAGGGCGGCCATCAGGGGGGGCAAACTTTCGGCGTAGTGGAGCAGTTTCTGGCCGAGGGTTTGCTGCGGCTGTTCCTTCTGCTTGATGTCTTCCCAGGAGCGGTGCAACTCAGAAAGGCTGGAACTATCTGACTGCGGAGCCTCCCCAAATACATGGGGGTGACGGCGGATCAGCTTATCGGCAATCCGCGCGGCTACAGTTTCCAGGTCGAAGTGGTTTCGCTCGGCAAAGATCTGGGATTGCAACACCACCTGCAGCAACAGATCCCCCAGCTCTTCGGCAATCGCTGCCGGATCCCCGGCCCGAATGGCCGCCACCGTCTCGTAGGCTTCTTCGAGGATATAGGGAGTGAGCGACTCAGGCGTTTGGGCGCGATCCCAAGGACAGCCGTCGGGGGCGCGCAACTGAGCCACAATTGCCGCCAAGCGGCTGAGGTGCTGTGCAGACGCAGAGCGCTCCAGATAAAGATGGGCAAAAGAGCCTGTGGCCTGCGGATCCCAGCTTTGCAGCGTCAGGGGGCCGCCCACTATCTGCAAGTCTTCTGTGAGCAAGGTCAACGCTTGGACAGGGGCGCAGACCTGCTGTAAAAAACGACGCAGCTCCGCCGGATCCTTCTTCCCGCAACTTTTCAGCAGCAGGGATCCCTGCCCAGCCGCAGACCAGCGGGCCAGATGCTGTTGCCAATCGGGCTCAAGGCTATCCAGCGTTTGGAGCATGGTCGTAGGTGCGGCCCAAATCCAGAAGGCGCCTGAGCTGCTCGAGATCGATGAAACTCAGCTCCAAAAGGATCATCAGCAGCGGCCCCTGCTGGCGATGCTGCAGCTTTTTGGCCAAGCTCAGCTGCGAGCGGTCAATGATGCCCGCTTCCAACAGGTATTCTTCAAGGACAGGAGGGGGAATGGGATCTAGCATAGTCGTTTCACAGCGCTGAGAAGGACAAGTGGGAAAACTGAGAGGATGACAGACTAGTGTAATCATTCTTAACACTCTTACAGAGCTTCCGCAAAGATCTGGCCGGCAACTAAGCCAAGAGGCAGTAAGCCAGGTTTGCCGAGCGCAGCTCCGCCAGGCGATCCCTCCCGTTACCGGGACAGATGGGATCTCTGTATCCAAGAGCACAAAAAATGGATTCAGTGAGGTCAATGTATAATAGCAAGCTCGCTGCCGATTGACAGTGCCCTGATGAGCCGATTCTCTTTCCCCGACGAAAAGTACAGCCTTTTAATTTAAAATAGGGTACAGGTATTCAAGAGGAAGGAGAGAAAGGAATGCCGACTCATTCTTTGGATTTGCGGCAAAGAGTTGTAGCAGCCTACCAGGCAGGTAACACCTCCATCCGCCAGGTAGCTAAACGCTTCATGGTGACCAAAAGAACAGTACACCGCTGGGTGCGACAGTACCAACAAACTCAAGATTTAGCCCCTAAGAAAGCAGGCACCAAGCGAGTGGGCATTTTGGAACAACATCGGCAGGAAGTGATGGCAATTATTACAGAACACCCAGACTTCTACCTGTGGCAGTATCAAGAACTGTTGCGCGAGCGCTTAGGAATCAATGTAAGCATCGTCACAATACATAATTTCTTGAAAAAGCAAGGAATGACTCTAAAAAAAAGACCTACCGCAGTGCAAAAGTCAAAGAAGAGGAGGTGCAAAGGGAACGACTAGCTTATAGTCAAGAAGTCAGGAATATTCCAGCGGAGGATTTGATTGCCATCGACCAGACGGGAGTCTGGGAGGGAATGGAGCGGAGAGTATCTCGGAGTTTACGTGGTCAAAGGGCTTATCATTATCGTCAGAGATACAAGGGTGAAAAGTATACGGTTATTGGAGCTATTTCCTTGAGAGGTGTAGTTGGCTGTCGTGTCATCAAGGGTGGGATGAAGAAAGGAGACTTTTTGGAGTTTTTGAGAAGCGAGCTATGTCCGAAGCTAGATGCGAGGAAGGATTTAAATATCCACAAGAGTCGGGAAGTTGAGGAATTGATTAGGGGGACAGGAGCACGAATCCTATACCTGCCTGTGTATGCGCCGGAGTTGAATCCCATTGAGATGATGTGGTCGGTGTTGAAGCATTTTATTCGGCAGCTTTGCAGAATTGGGAAATATAGCATGGAGCAGATAGTGAAGACTTCTTTACTACTGATCAATCCATCCTCCTTCCGAAGTTGGTTTGCTAAGTGCTGCTATTGTACCCCTTGAGCCCTTAACAGACTGTATCGCCGGACGGAGAAGAAGCTGAGGCGGCTGCAAAGGGCCGTATCCCGGAAAAAGAAAGGGTCAAACCGCTACAAGAAAGCGGTAAAGAGGTTGTCCAAAGCGCACCAGAAGGTAGCCAACCAGCGCAAAGATTTTCACTACAAGACGGCAAAGGAGTTGTTAAGTAGGGGGAAGCACATTGCTCATGAGGCGCTTACTATTGGGGGTCTGGCTAGAACCAGACTAGCCAAGTCTATTTATGATGCCGGGTGGGGACAATTCCTGCAAATCCTTAAGGTCAAGGCTGAAAGAGCTGGGCTGTTAACGATTGCAGTGAATCCAAACGGCACAAGTCAAGAGTGTTCCGGGTGTGGTCAGGTGGTTCCCAAAAAACTCCACGAAAGGTGGCACGATTGCCCCTACTGTGGGCTAAGGCTGTCACGGGACCACAACTCGGCAAGGGTAATCAAATCCAGAGCGGTGGGGCATCCTGTTCTTAAAGCTCGGAAAACGTCCTATGCGGTAGCAGGAGTCACCGAGAAGCCCGCCCTCTACCCGTTCGCGTCAGCGGCGCGGAGCGCTTTAGGGTGAGGGACGGGAGTATGTCACGTCAACAAAGCCGGCCCCAACAGGCGGGCCTGGCGTTCTTCCAGTATGCGGCGCAGGCGGGGCCACTGCTGCAGCTCCGGGTCTTGGGCAATGAGCTGCTCGGCCGCCTGGCGGGCCAACTGCAGCACCTCTTGGTCGTCCATGAGGCTGGCCAGGGCAAAGTCGGGCAGCCCCGACTGGCGGGTGCCCATCACCTCCCCAGGGCCGCGGAAGCGCAGGTCCATCTCGGCAATGAAAAAGCCATCGTGGGACTGCTCCAGGACTTTTAGCCGGCGCAGGGCCTCTTCGCTTTGGGATCCCGTCATTAGAATGCAGTAGGCCTGGTCGGATCCCCGCCCCACCCGCCCCCGCAGTTGGTGGAGCTGGGAGAGGCCAAAGCGCTCGGCATGCTCCACCAGCATCACCGAGGCGTTGGGCACATCCACCCCTACTTCCACCACTGTGGTGGAGACGAGGATATCCAGCTCCCGCCGGCGAAAGGCTTCGATGACAGCCTCTTTCTCGCTGCTAGTTAGGCGCCCGTGCAGCAGGCCCACCCGGAACTGGGGGAAGACCTTCTCCTGCAGGCGCTGGTGCTCTTCAATGGCGGACTTGAGATCCAGCTTCTCAGACTCCTCAATCAGGGGCAGCACCACGTAGGCCTGCCGTCCCTGGGCAATTTCCCGCTCCATCAGCCGCACCACCTGCAGGCGATCCCCGGGTCGAGCCACCACCGTATGCACCGGCTTGCGCCCCGGGGGCAACTCGTCAATTTGGGTAACATCCAGATCCCCGTGCAGGGCCAGGGTAAGGGTGCGGGGGATGGGGGTGGCCGTCATGGTCAGGACATCGGGGTGATCCCCTTTCTGTTGCAGGGCAGCCCGCTGTTCGACGCCAAAGCGGTGCTGCTCGTCGATAACCACCAAGCCCAGGTTGCGAAACTGCACCGCCGGCTGGATGAGGGCATGGGTACCAACAACTAGGGGCAGCTCCCCGGTCTGCAACTGCCGCAGGATCTCGCGCCGCTTGGCGGGGGGGGTGGAGCCGGTCAAGAGTTCAACGGGCACTTGCAGTTGGCTCAGCCACTCCACCAGCTTGCGGTAGTGCTGCTCGGCCAAGACCTCGGTGGGGGCCATGAGGGCCGCCTGCCAGCCGGATTGAATCGCCGCCAGCAAGGCCGCCACCGCCACCACAGTTTTGCCGGATCCCACATCCCCCTGCAGCAGGCGGTTCATGGGCAAGGGATCCCGCAGATCCGCCAGGATCTCGTCAATGGCCCGCTGCTGGGCAGCGGTCAGCTGGAAGGGCAGGATTTGGTAGAAGCGGTCCAAGAGCTCTCCTCTGGCCGGCTGGTAGCGGGGGACAGCCTGAGCTTGGGCGCGGTAGCGCTGCCGCCGCTGCAAGAGGCTAAGTTGCAGGTAGAAGAACTCATCGAACACCAGCCGCCGCCGGGCCTGGGCCAGCAGCTCTTGCGTCTTGGGAAAGTGGATCTGCTGCAGGGCAAGGGGCAAGTCCAACAGCTGCAACTGCCGCTTCAGGGGCTCCGGCAAGGGATCCTCCACCAAGGCAGCTGCCGGCAGGGCGAGCTGGACGGCCTTGCGCACCAGATCGGCGGGGATCCCTTCTGAAAGGGGGTAAACGGGTAGAATCTTGCCCAATCTCTCCGGATCCTCGCCCTCTCCCCCCAGCACCTCCAGTTGCGGGTTGTCCAGCGTCAGGCCCAAGCGGCCCTTTTTCACCAGGCCGCTGGCCGCCACCACTGCCCCTTTGGGGTATTGCCGCTCCAGGGCCGCCTGCCAACTGCGCTGGGCAAATTGCCGCCCGCTGTAGAAGCGGCTGAGGGTGACTATGCCGCTTTTGTCGGCAATCTTGAGGTTCAAGATGGTCAGCAAGGGGTTCTTGGGGCTGGTGAAGCAGCTGCAGCTTTTCACCGTCCCCACCAGGGTAACGGTCTCCCCCACCTTGGCCTGGCGGATGAGCACCCGGCGGGAATAGTCCAGGTGATCCCGGGGGAAGTAGTAGAGGGCATCGCGCACAGTATGCAGGCCCAGTTGCGCCAGCTTCTCCGCTGACTTGGGGCCAATGCCTTTGAGAAATTGCAGAGGCTGCTCCAAGCTGAGGCCCTTGGGCGGGGGCAAAGCAGGGCTGGGTGGGGCGAAGTGGGCTTGTTCTTGCTGCCGCCGGAGACGCTCCAGCCAGCGACGGGTTTCTGCCACCAGGTGCTGCCGCTCCGACAGCTCTAGCTGGGGGTAGAGGCGATAGCGGGATCCCAGTTCCCGCCAGCGCCGTCGCTCTTCCCCATCCAGCTTCCAGACAGGGGGGGGATCCTGTGCAAACACGCTCTGCAGAAATTGGGAAAAGGTTTGCTCTCGCCCTCGCAGGTCGGTAAACCCCACCTCTGCTTCTAGAGAAAGGGCGCGCTGAACTCGCTGGAGATCCACCTGGGTCAAGCTGCTTCCGGGCTGGCTACCGGTAGTGTCTCTTATCCAACTTTAGCCAATGGCAACACTCACCCATTTGACCACTAAAAAGGGCCTACCCAGGGGTAGGTCCTGCAGAGCAGCCTTTTGCTGAAAACTAGCTGCGAGCCAGGGCGGATCCCAGGAGCACGGCCATCACTGCCGGCACTAGGGCAATGGCCAGGATAGTGAAAACCTGTGCGTCGGTCATAGCCAACTCCCTAAAACCCTGCCCCCCACTTTACCTTGGCCGGCGGCCAGACCCAGGGCCGAAAAACATTCTTTACAAAGCCTCCTCTGGCCCCTGGGGATCCCCTGGCCTAGCCCCCCTGTGTTACGATGTTGCTCCGTAGGACTGTTGCGACGGCAGGGCGCTGCTGGGCTTTTTTTGTCGGCAACGTTTGCTTTTGGTGTCACCATGGTAGCCGCTCCCCAAAGCTTGACCACCCCCCGGGACAACCTGGCCATCCTGGCGGAAACGGATCCCCTCGTTTACCGCCTGATTCAGCAGGAGCTGAAGCGGCAGCGGGATCACCTGGAGATGATTGCCAGCGAGAACTTCACCTCGCCGGCTGTCCTGGCGGCCCAGGGATCGGTGCTCACCAACAAGTATGCGGAGGGGCTGCCCGGCAAGCGCTACTACGGTGGCTGCGAGTTTATCGACGAGATCGAACAACTGGCCATCGACCGCGCCAAGCAACTGTTTGGAGCAGCCCACGCCAATGTGCAGCCTCACTCCGGCGCCCAGGCCAACTTTGCCGTTTTCCTGGCCCTGCTGCAGCCGGGAGACACGATCATGGGCATGGATCTCGCCCACGGTGGCCACCTTACCCATGGCTCGCCAGTCAATGTCTCCGGCAAGTGGTTCCGCGTAGTGCACTATGGCGTGGACCCCAAGACGGAGCGGATCGATTTTGACCAGGTGCGGGATCTGGCCCTGCAGCACCGGCCCAAGCTCATCATCTGCGGCTATTCGGCCTATCCTCGGGTCATTGACTTTGCCGCTTTCCGTGCTATTGCCGACGAGGTGGGGGCCTATCTGATGGCAGATATCGCCCACATTGCCGGCCTGGTGGCCACTGGGCACCACCCCAACCCCGTGCCCATCTGCGATGTGGTAACTACCACTACCCACAAGACGCTGCGGGGGCCACGCGGGGGCCTGATTCTCACCCGCGACCCGGAACTGGGCAAAAAGCTGGACAAGGCGGTGTTCCCCGGCAGCCAGGGTGGGCCGCTAGAGCATGTCATTGCCGGCAAGGCGGTGGCCTTTGGGGAAGCGCTGCAGCCCAGCTTTGTCCAGTACTCAGCCCAGGTAATCGCCAATGCCCAGGCGCTGGCGGCGACTCTGCAGCGGCGTGGCATCCGCTTGGTTTCGGGGGGCACCGACAACCACCTGATGTTGTTGGACCTGCGCTCGGTCTCGGCGGTGCTGGAGAAAAACGGGGCAGCAGATCCCGTGATGACGGGCAAGCGGGCGGATCGCCTGATGGACGAGATCCACATCACCGCCAACAAAAACGCCATCCCCTTCGATCCGCAGCCGCCCCTTGTGGCCAGCGGCCTGCGTCTGGGATCCCCGGCCTTGACCACCCGCGGCCTAGGGCCGGCAGAATTCGAGGAAATCGGGGAGATCATTGCCGATTGCCTGTTCCGACCGGAGGATCCAGGCGTTCTTGAAGACTGTCGTCAGCGGGTTGCTCAGCTCTGCCGCCGTTTTCCGCTCTACCCTCACTTGGGATAACCGCCATCCTCGCTACGGCCTGCCATGCCCTACTTGGTTGCCTTTCTCGCTGCTGCCTGTGTGGTCTTGTGGGCAACCCCGGTGGTGAAGGCGGTCGGGATCCGCAGCGGCCAGTTGGATTTTCCTGACGAGCGCAAGATCCACCGGCAGCCGATGGTGCGCCTGGGGGGGGTCTCCATCTTTTTCGGCAACCTGGTGGCGCTGCTTGTGCTTTGGGGAGCCGGAGCCTTTGCCGGCCTGCGCCCCGAGCAGGAGTACGAGATCTGGGGGGTAACCATTGGCGGCGTTTTGTTTTTTTTGATCGGCCTGGCCGACGATCTGTTCCAGTTGTCGCCCTTTTCCCGCCTGGCGATGCAGTTTGGGGTGGCTGCCGCCGCCTGGGGAGTGGGGGTGCGCATCGAGTTCATTAACCTACCGGGGATCGGCATCTGGCCCTTTCCGGTATGGCTGAGCCTGCTGGTTACCCTGCTGTGGCTGGTGGGGATGGCCAACGCCATCAACTTCATGGACGGCCTGGATGGCTTGGCGGCAGGCGTGTCGGGGATCGCAGCAGTCGTGATGCTGATGGTAACGCTGCTCCTGGATCGGCCGGCGGCGGCCATGCTGGCGGCAGCCTTGGCCGGGGCCTGCCTGGGCTTTTTGCGCTACAACTTCAACCCGGCCCAGATCTTCATGGGAGATGGGGGAGCCTACTTTCTGGGCTTTACCCTGGCCGGGATCGGGGTCATTGGGGTGGCCAAGGGGGTGACCACCCTGGCGGTGGCCCTGCCGTTTTTTATCCTGGCCGTGCCGATTCTGGATATGTCTGCTGTGATCCTCAAGCGCTTGGCCAGAGGCAAATCCCCTTTCCATCCCGACAAGGGCCACTTGCACCATCGCCTGCTCAAGGCTGGCCTGTCCCAGCGGCATTCGGTGCTGCTGATTTACGCCATGACCCTCTGGGGGGGATCCCTGGCCCTGGCCTTGGCCGGCCTGCCAGCAGGGGGCACCTATCTGGGCGGGGCCTCGCTGGTGTTGGCGGGGGTGGCTTGGGGAGCTTGGCAACGGCATCGCCAGCGGCAACAGTCTTCTGAGGATTCCGAAGTTCAAGCAGAGCCCATCAACTCAAAAAAGGATTAAGCTTGGCTTGTTCCCAGCCGCCTGCCTGCCTAGACTGGAGGGGATCCCGTCTGCCGCCTTGACCAATGCGTCCTACACCGGAGCTGGCAGCCCTCTTGCGCCGCACCGCCGATCGCCTGCAGGCTCAGCACTGGGGTTTTTGGGATCGCGAGTACTGCTGGCGGGATAGCACCCGCTGCAATTGTGGCCTTTTGGTGCGGGAAGCCCTGGGCTGGGATCAGCAGCAGCTTAGCCTGCACATCCACCGCGGCACCTGGCGCTCCATTGCCCAAACGGCCTACCGCACCGCTGCCTATGTCGCGAGGGATCCTTCCCACTGCGAGGCTACGGGCCTACGGCTGGGATATGTGTTTGAAAAGATGGCAGAGCTGGGGTTTGACCAGCCAGAAGACTTTGCCGCTCTCGAAGAGCTAAGCAATCCGGTCATCCTGGCCCGCCTGGCCGAAAAAGGGGTAGAGCCGCTGCGGCGCGACTACGCCCCCCACGTGGCCCTCTACATGCGGGAGCTGGCCGACTGGATTGAGGAGCAACTGCAGGCCCAGGCTCAGCTCAGCCCCTTGACTCAACCTCTGCCCAAAGCTAAGGCAACAGAAGTAGCCGTCCGCCAGCCGCTACGCCTGCGGTGAGGGGCAAATCCCTCAGTTGGAGTCTTCCACCATCAGCACGTGGGTTGGGATTTGTGGAGGAAGAAGCTTGCGGCCCGACAAGAAAGCTAGCTCGATTAGAAAAGCAAACCCGCCTACCTGGGCGCCACTCTGAGCCACCAGTTCAGCCGTGGCGGCGGCTGTACCGCCAGTTGCCAAGACGTCATCGACAATCACCACCCGATTGCCAGGGCGCAGGGCGTGGGCTTGTAGTTGGAGCTCGTCTTGGCCATACTCCAGCGTGTAGGTTTGGCTGAGCACTGGCGGCGGCAGTTTGCCGCGCTTGCGAACGGGGACAAACCCCAAACCCAGGTGTTGGGCCAAGGCAGCCCCCAAAATAAACCCTCGCGACTCAATGCCCACCACGTAATCTAGGGATCCCATGGTGGCAGTGCCGGCGGCCAACTGTTCGATAGCGGCCCGAAAGCCCGCTGGATTCTGCAGCAAGGGGGTTATGTCGCGAAAGAGGATCCCGGGCTTGGGAAAATCGGGCACTAGGCGGACAAGGGGGCGCAGATCCATGAGTTCTCCTGGCTCAGGGCCAGCTCAAAGGGTGTAGAAGGCCGCTCCCAGCAACCCATCATAGCCGCTCAGAGCCTTAGCGAACGGGTTTCCTTTTGGCCAAGCTGGCAAGGCCGGAGATTATAATTGCAAGGCTAGGGGCCGCGGCTCATTCTTTTTGTTCCTGACCTTGGAGATTTCCCATGCGCTATTACATGGCCATTGACTCCAACCCCCTGGCAAGTTTGCCCCTGGCGCTGTTTGGGGTGGGCAGTGAGTCGGCCTACGTTGACCTGCTCCAGGACAAGCTAGTAGTGCGGGCGGGCAACTTGTTCAACGAAACCTTTTCTCTAGGCGAGCTGGGACGCGGGGAGCGCTTCTCTTGGCCCTGGTTCTACGGCCTGGGCGTGCGCACCGATTTCCAGGGACTGGTTGGCGCGGTAACCAGCACCCAGGGGGTGATTGCCATTCCGCTGCTCCAGGAAAAGATGCTTTTCATTCCCTTGGTAGGGCCGCTGGGGCTGCAAGTACCCTGCAAAAAGCTGGTCTTCAGCCTCCGGGATCCGGATACCTTTTTGGCCAATTTCAACCAGGAGCGCCCCGATGGCGGGCCCAAGAGTGTGGTGATCGAGTAGCTAGGGCCGGCTACCTTGACAAGACCAGCACCTCGGTGATAGGACCGCGCTTGCGGCCGTGGCAGTTGATGGCGCGGCTGGCCACGATGGTGTGGATAGGATAGCCCCTGTACAGCTCTCGCACAAAAGTGCAGTCTGAGTTGGACAGCAGCACCTGCACGCCTCGGTCGGCCAGGATCCCAAAAACTTCTCGCAAGCGGATCTGCTCCGCTTGGCCAAAGGCGTACTGACTATAGGCGGTAAAGCTGCTGGTTTCTGAAACCGGGTAGTAGGGCGGATCCAAATAGACAAAATCGCCGGGCTGGGCCCGCTCCAACACCTGCTCAAACGACTGCACCAAGATCTTGGCCCGTTGCAGGACACGGCTAGCAGCCCGCAAGTTGTCGGCATCACAAATGCGCGGGTTGCGGTAGCGGCCCAGGGGTACGTTGAACTCGCCGCTGGCGTTTTCCCGGTAAAGCCCGTTGTAGCAAGTTTTGTTGAGGTAAATTAGCCGCGCCGCCCGCTGGACAGGGTCAACTGGCTTGGATGCCCGCAGGGCGTAGTAGTAGTCGCGGCTGTGGTGGGCCTGGTGGTAGGCTAGCAGTGCCACCACCTCCTCCACCCGATCCCTCACACAGCAGTAGGCGTTGACCAAGTCAGCGTTGATGTCGGATAGCACAAAACCCCGCTCAGGGTAAACCTGGGCCAGGTGGAAAAACACCGCCCCGCCACCCAAAAAGGGCTCATGATAAGTGCCCCAGTCGCGGGGGAAGAAGGGTTCGTACTGGCTTAGCAGCCCCCATTTCCCTCCTGCCCACTTGAGGAAGGGGCGGGCTTTGAGGTGCTCCCTCCCCCTCTGCAAGGAGCTCCTTCCGGCTACGTCAAAGGCCAGCTGGCTGCAGCCCCCTAGTCTTGATTCTCTTCCAGCAGCTCTTCCAGCACCTCGATCCAATGCTCCAGTTCCTCCAACCCCTGCAACACCTCCTCCGGCTCGCTCAAGTCCACCTGGAGTAACTGGGCCGATTCTCCCCAAGTCAAGGATCCAGGGGGGCTAGCCAGCCAATTTCGGTAGCGGGGCAAAAAGGTACGCGGAGACAGATGATACTGGCGGTGGCAGGCCAGGGCCACTAGGCTGGCCAGGCTGACCTGAGGGGCGCTGAAGGGGCGCAGAAACAGCTCCGGCATCCCCACCCAGCGGAACTGCTCTTCCGGCAACAGCTCCACCGCATCGCCGCACAGCTCCTGGCTCAGCTTCAGCCACTCTTCGCCGACCCAGTAGGTAGGGCCAGCCTCGGATGGGGCCAGTGGAGCGGTGTCGCCTTGCGAGATCTCCGACCGGTAGAGGAGCAGCTCCAGCCGCGCAATCAAGCTCTGGTAGAACACGGCTTGCAACTGCGCCTCCAGGTGGTGAATCAACAGGGCCTGGGCCAAGGTAAGGCTGCCGGAGCGCAAGGCCTCCGGCCCGCTTCCCCGATCGCGGAGACGAGGTGGCGCCGGCGTGCCCCGCGCCCCCTCCAGCAGGTAGTCGAGCAGCATCTGCTGTAAAAACGCGGTGTGCACCCGAATTTCCCAGGAGGGCTGGACAGTTCCTTGCAGCTCCTCCAGATCCAGCCAAACCCGAGGCCCCTCAGGCCGGAGCCGCCGGCTGAGGGCTTCAAGGGCTTGCAGCAGCAAGGCGAGGGGTTCACCCCCTAACGATGGCGTCTCTGGCTTGCCGGCGGGTGCTTCCAAGTTGGAGCGGATTTCCGGTAACCAGGGTTTGGCCTGGGCTGCACAGTCGGGGCAGAACTCTTGCAGGGCCGCCCAGACCAGGGAGGTAGCCTCGGCGGCGGTGAGGGGAGGAGCCGGATCCCCCCAGGGCGCATAGAGGTCGCAGGTACGGATGGAACGGCCCAGGGCGCGGCTTTTTAGGCGGTAGTAGCGCTGGAACAGGTCGAAGCGATCGCGGATCCCGTCCAGCAGCTGCTCCCAAAAGGGCTGGCCGAGGCCATGGCGAGCCAGGTAAAGCTCGGCGGCAGAATCGTAGCCCCGCCACTGGGCTTCCCAGAGGTGGTCGCGGATGAGGACGCTGAGAATAAATCCCCCTAGCTCTGCATGGGCTTCTAGGTGTTGGCCCAACCGCTGGTAGGCCGCCCAGCGGATCTCAGCGCTGGGGTGGGTTTGCAGGCTCTGCAGGTGGGCAAGGGTTTCAGTCGACTGCTGTTGGGGGAGAGCGGGGGAGCTAAGGGTGACTTGCCACAACTGCCGCCAGGCCAAGCGTCCGGCCAGGCGCTGCTGGTGGAGTAGACGTTCCAGAGGCTCCGCCTGCTGGTGACCTCGTTGCTGGAAGAGGCCACACAGAAACTGGCGAAAGGGGCGCAGCCCTGGATCGGCACAGGCAGCAGCCAAAAGATCCAAGCGCCGCTCCTCTGGCTCGGGCGGCAACTCGGCGGCAGGCTCGTCGGGAGAGACAGCCAACAGGGACTGCAGCTCCAGGGGGAAAAAGAGCAAGTGGCTTTGCAGGGAGATAGCCCGTTCCAGATCCCGCCAGCTTGGGGCCTGAACAGGGGTAGCCGGGATCCCTTCCCTGCCCTCTGCAAGGTGAGCTGCCAGGGCTTGTGTTAGCTGCAACAAGACTTGCAGCGCCTTTCCCAGCTCTGGTGGGCTGAGCTGGGCCACTTGCCCTCGGTAGCAGCGGGCAAACTGCTGTACCTGCTCTTCCAGCTCATCCCACGCTGGGATGGGCTCTTCCCCGGGGCCAGAAAAATGGTCAAAGGGAGGGTCGGAAGTAGGAAAGACCACTGGGATAGCCTCCTAGCGATGAGGGCCCTCCCTCCATTGCCTTGTCGGCTGAGGGGAGTGCCCCCTTTTGAGGGGCAGGGAAAGCCTGAAACGATTGTGACATTCTCCCCAAGCCCCTGCAGCCAGAGCGCAGGGATCCCTGGCCAGGGCAGAGGCCAAAACTTCTGCCAGGATTAAGCTAAAGACTTTCCTCGGGGAGGCAACTGGAGTGTTTGCTCAGGTCACTGCTGCTGCCCTGGTGGGACTCAAGGCCGTGGGGGTCACGGTAGAGGTGGATGTGGGCGGTGGCTTGCCCCAGATTACCCTGGTGGGGCTGCCCGATACAGCCGTTCAGGAGGCCAAAGAGCGGGTACGGGCGGCCATCAAGAACTCCGGCTTTGCCCTGCCCCAGCGGCGGATCATCGTCAACTTGGCCCCCGCCGATCTGCGCAAAGAGGGCCCCAGCTTCGATCTGCCCATTGCCATCGGCATCCTGGCAGCCGCAGGAGTAGTTGAGCGGGAAGCGCTGGCCAACACCCTGCTGCTGGGGGAATTGGCCCTGGATGGCACCCTGCGTCCTGTGGCGGGAGTTTTGCCCATCGCCGCCAGCGCCGCCGAGATGGGGATCCGCCGCCTGGTGGTGCCCCGAGAAAACGGCCCGGAAGGGGCGCTGGTGCAAGGGATCCAGGTGTATGGGCTGCCCTCTTTGGCGGCAGTGGTGAGCTGGCTGCAAAACCCCCAGGGAGTTGAGCCGGTGCGGATCCAGCGGGAGCAGATGCTGCCCACCGAAACGGAACCCCTGCTGGATTTGGCCGATGTCAAGGGGCAAGAGCACGCCCGACGGGCCCTGGAGATCGCGGCGGCCGGCGGCCACAACCTGTTGCTGGTGGGCAGCCCGGGAGCGGGCAAGACCATGCTGGCGCGGCGACTGCCCGGCATTCTGCCCCAGCTGCAGTGGGAAG
Organism: Synechococcus sp. W60.3; assembly: GCF_047502615.1. Classification (NCBI taxonomy): domain Bacteria; kingdom Bacillati; phylum Cyanobacteriota; class Cyanophyceae; order Synechococcales; family Synechococcaceae; genus Synechococcus; species Synechococcus sp. W60.3. The sequence continues at coordinate 20,135 of NZ_JANSHJ010000010.1, forward strand.
AGATGTTGGAAATTACCCGCATCTACTCGGCAGCCGGCCTGTTGCGGCAAAATCTCCACCTGGGGCGCCAGACTCCCCTGATTACGCAGCGGCCCTTTCGGGCTCCCCACCACTCGGCTTCGGCGGTGGCGCTGGTGGGTGGTGGCCCCTACCCCAAGCCTGGCGAGATCTCCCTTGCTCACCACGGTGTCCTGTACCTGGATGAACTGACGGAATTCCGGCGGGAGGTGTTGGAGGTGCTGCGCCAGCCTTTGGAAGATGGCAAGGTCACCATCTCCCGCGCCCGCGTTTCTCTGGAGTTTCCCGCCCAAACCACCCTGGTGGCCTCCACCAACCCTTGCCCCTGCGGTTTCTATGGAGATCCCGTTCAGCCCTGCACCTGTACGCCGCAGCAGCGGGAGCGCTACTGGTCCAAGCTCTCCGGGCCGCTGTTGGATCGCATCGACTTGCAGGTGCGGGTCAACCGCCTCAAGCCAGAAGAAATTGTCCGCCTCCAGGGCGGCGAATCTTCCCAAGCGGTGCGGCAGCGGGTGGAACAGGCGCGGCAGCGCCAACGGCAGCGCTTCCAAAACGAGCCAGGGATCCACTGCAACGCCCAGATGCAACCCCGCCACCTGCGGCAGTGGTGTGCCCTGTCCGAGCCCTGTCGCAAACTCTTGGAGAGCGCCATCCAAAAGCTGGGCCTGTCTGCGCGGGGGAGCGACCGCATCCTCAAGGTGGCCCGCACCATCGCCGACCTGGAGGGTGCCGAGGCCATCGCCCCCACCCACCTCGCCGAGGCCATCCAGTATCGCAGCCTGGATCGCGGGCGGCCCTGAGCCCTCACCCCCGGCCCCTCTCCCAGAGGGAGAGGGGAGTATGGTATGGGATTGGCCTGCTTTAAGCCAAGGGGAGCGAGGCGGGGGAGGGAGCAATCTGCCCCTGGTGCACTTGCAGGATTTGCGCCCCTTGGAGCCAAGCGGCGTCGAAGGATCCCAGGTGGGTGGTGGTAACCAAAGTCTGCACCCGTTCTTGAATCGCCTCCAAGAGCTGGTTTTGGCGGTGCAGATCCAGCTCTGCCAGCACGTCGTCCAGCAGCAGCAGGGGCGGATCCCCCTTCACCTGCTCGATCAGTTCCAGCTCCGCCAATTTGAGGGCCAAGACCAAGGTGCGCTGCTGCCCCTGGGATCCATAGGCGCGGGCGGCAACTCCGTCGATGCCCAGCTCCACCTCGTCTCGGTGGGGGCCAACCAGAGAGGTGCCCAGGGCCTGTTCGGCAGCAGCCTTGGCGCGGATCGCGGCCAAAAATTGGGCTTGAACCACCTTGGGATCGGCCTGGGGATCCGGCAGGGGCACCTGCGGGCGGTAGGTGAGGCTGAGGGTCTCCCGTCCGCCGCTGATGGCCTGGTGCCAGCGGGCGGCCAGGGGTTCTAGCCGCTGCAACAGCCGGGCGCGGCGGCGCAGGATGCGGCTGCCAAGGGTGGCCAGTTGCGCGTCCCAAAAGGCCATCTGAGGTACTTTGTCGCCCGCAGCCAAGGGATCCTGCTTCAAGAGGGCATTGCGCTGCTTGAGGATCTGACGATACTGCTCCACCAGGCCCAGGTAAGCCGGCTCCAGTTGAAGCAACACCCCGTCCAGCCAGGTGCGCCGCGCTTCTGGAGCTCCCCGCACCAGCTCCAGATCCAGGCTGGAGAACACCACGGCACTCACCTGCCCCAAAAAGTCCGATTGTCGCCGTAGCCCCTGGCCGTTAACCCTTAGGGATCGCCCCCCTTGGCTGCGCAGCTCCATCGCCAGCTCGTGGGCCACCCCCAGCCGCTCCACCGTGGCGGCGATCCGGGCCTTCTCTGCCCCCTGCTGCACCAACTCCCGATCCCGACCGGCCCGCCGCGAGCGCAGGGTGGCCAAGAGCTCCACCGCCTCCAAGAGGTTGGTCTTGCCCTGGGCGTTCTCCCCCACCAGGATGGTCTTGGGCGCCTCGAAGGAGATCTTTTGATCCCGGTAGTTGCGAAAGTGCCACAGGTGCAGAAAACGCAAGTACACTCGACAGCCGTGCGCTCTTGGCTCTGGATTTCTGGGCAGAAGAACAGCCCCCGCGGCGGGGGCTTTTACTCTAACGCAACTGCCTCGGGGTCAGCAGACCCACTCAGAAGCTGCTCAGGGATCCCAGACCGCTCAGGCGCTCAGCCGCCAACAGGTGCAAGGCGGCGCGGGCCGAGTGGAAGGCGGCTTTGCTGCGGCTGTAGTCGGCGAAGGTGTAGCTAGCGGGATCGGCATTGACCCTGCCCAACAACTGTTGGGCTTGCTGCTGCAGCTCGGCTACAGGGCCGGAGGTGATGTTGGCGAAGGTCATCTCCGCTTGCAACCGGCTGAGGGACTCTTGGGCGCGGAGGGGGGCTTCGAAGAAGGAACGGCCAGGAGGGCCCCCAAAGCCTAGCTCCGCTTCGTACAGAGCTTTGGCGGCTTTGGCCAGGTTTTCCGCCGCCTTGGCCTGCTCGCGGGCGGCAAAGACATTCCCCCCTTGCAGAGCCTTCTGGGCCTCGGCAAAGCTCTGGCGGCTCAGCTCCAGAAGACGGGCCGCTTCCGGAGAGGATCCCCGCTGGGCGAAGAAGCTGGCTTCCGCCAGGTCCCGCTGCGCTTTGGCCAGGTCGTGGTTGACTCGCTCCAGCTCCCGCGGGCTCTGCCAACTCGGCTGCATTGGCACGGGGGCTGCAGTTCCAGGAGCCGAGGGCCGGCCCCGCTGGGCTTGCGCCGGGGATCCCAGCACCAGGGGAGTGAGGAGCACCAAAATCGGTAGGGAACAGCTGAGGGTACGGGTGAAGGAAGCACGCATCGTCATGGTTACAAACTCCAATCGACAGGACAAGCCGGTTTGGGGTTGGCCCGTTCGCGCTCTTTGGGCGGAGTTCTGGGGGCTTTCCCTTGCGGCTTATCTTGAGAATGGCGAAAGAAAATGACGTGAAGATGACAAGGGCAGCTCCACCGTAAACACCGACCCCTCCCCCACCCGGCTGGCCACCCGCAGGGATCCCCGATGGGCGGTAACGATCTGGTGGGCCAAGGCCAGGCCCAGCCCAAATCCCCCCGTATGGCGGGCGCGGGCCGTGTCCACCCGGTAAAACCGCTCGCACAGGTGGGGCAGGTGCTCAGGAGGGATGCCGATGCCTGTATCCTTCACGTGGATGCTAACCCAGGGAGGCCGGCTTTCCAGGCTCACCTGCACCGTGCCGCCGGCGGGGGTGTACTGCAGGGCATTGCGCAGCAGGTTTTCCACCGCCTGCCGCAGCAGGGCCGCCTCCCCCCGCACCAGCCATTTCCCGGCAGGCCCCGGCAGGTCGCATTGCCAGCGCAGCCCCAGGGACTCCGCTTGGGGCCGGTATTGTTCGCCCAGCTCCTGCACCAGCTCCCGCAAGTCCACCAGGGGCAGATCCTCCAAAGGCAGGGATCCCTGCTGGCGGGCCAACTGCAGCAGCGTATCGATTAACTCACTGGGGCGGCGGGCGCTGCTCACCACCTTTTCTAGGCGGGGCTGCGCTTCTTCCGGGGCAAGCAGAGCCATTTGAGCATTGCTCATCAGGGCGGCCAGGGGGGCGCGCAACTCGTGGGAAGCATCGGCAGTGAAGCGTTGCAACTGCTCGTAGGAGCGACGAATCGGCTGCATCGCCAGCCCCCCCAAGATCCAGCCGGCCCCGCCGATCAACGCCAGCGTCAGCGGGATCCCGATCCCCAACCCCCAGCGCAAGCGACCCAGGGTAAGTTGCAGCGGTTCCAGGGGCACCGCCAGTTGCAAGTAGCCCAGTAGCTTTTCCTCCTGCTGCACCGGCAGCGTGAGCTGGCGCAACAGTAAGCCGCTCTCTCCTTCCACCGTTTGGAAACCCAGTTGGAGATGGTGAGGCGGGCCATCCAAGTCAAACAGCTCCAGAGGAGGCCGGGATCCCGTGTACTGGCGCAGGGATCCCAAGCTTTCCCTTCCGGTGCCGGGAGCAGGATCGAACCAGCGCACATAGGCCAAGTGATGGTCGAGGGGTTGGGTTTTCCCCCCCAAAAAGGGCACCTCGTTCAACACCAACCGCCACTGCCCCTGGCGCAGCTCGTACTTAATGGCTGCCGCCATGATCCTGGCCTGAACCTGCAGCTCCTCGTCAAAAGCCTGCAACTGGTTCTCCACTTCCAAGCGGTAGAAGACGGCGGCAAACACCAGCAGGATCCCCCCCATGACCCCGGCAAGGCTGCGGGCCAAGCGACGGCGGCTGTGCTGAAACAATTCCGCCTCTTTTGTCGCGGCCTTCTGGCTCAGGTGCTGCTGAAAAGTTGGCCTCAGAGAAACCCAGTCCCAGCCCAGCCGCGGGAGAGAATGCTTTGGCCCGGCTCTTTTGGCCTCCATGCCACCTCTAGGGAACTGCTTCTATGGGTCTGCTTCCGGGGAGGGGATGCGCAGCCGGTACCCCTGGCCGTACACCGACTCCAGCCAATCCTGGGCCTCCACCTCCTTTAACCGTAACCGCAACCGCCGCACCAGCGCCGCCACGGCATTGCTTTCCGGCTCACAGCCCCACTCCCACACCGCCTGCTCGATCTGGCCCCGACTGAGCACCTGGTGGGGGTGGCGCATCAGGTACTCCATCAACTGAAACTCTTTGCCCGAAAGCTGCACTTGCCGCCCCTGCCGCTCCAGGGTGAGGCTGGCCAGGTGCAACTGCAGGGATCCGAGGCTGAGGCTGTCGCCTTGCCATTGGGGGGAACGGCGTCCCAAAGCCCGCACCCGTGCCAGCAGCTCTATCAGATCCACCGGCTTGACCAGGTAGTCGTCTGCCCCCGCATCCAACCCCTGTACGATGTCCGACGTGGCATCCTTGGCGGTTAACATCAGCACCGGTGCGCATCCCCCCGAGCGGCGGTACTGCTGACAGAGTTGGATCCCGCTGATCCCCGGCAGCATCCAATCCAAGATGAGGAGATCATAGGCTTTCTCCTCCATCAGCCAGGCAGCCGTCTCCCCTTCGCTGGCGCAGTCCACCACATGGCCGCACTTGGACAGGGCAGCCTGTAAAGGCTCCAACTGTTCCGGGTCGTCCTCCACCAGCAAAATTCGCATCGTCCTGTGCGCCGTTGACCAAGACGGCCAGTTCCCACTGCCCAGGCTAGGATGGATCACGGAAATAGCCCTCTGCAAGGGAGAGAACAACGGTGGGGTGGCCCAAAATCCATCGGTGGCAAGATCTGGGGTTTGATTTTTGGCTGGTGCTGCCCTTGGCAGGGCTTCTTTTTGTGGCGGGGGGAGAGTGGGTGACGGGCCAAGCGCTGAGCCGTCCTCGCCGGCTAGAGCAACCTTTGGCGATTCGCAGCCAGCAACAAGCCACCTTGGCTCTGGATATTCTTTCCATTCAGGCGGAGATCCGCCGCTCCCGTGGCTACACCAAGGTGGAGGTGACTACCACCAATCCCCATTTGCGCAAGCTGGAATTTGAATTTCCGGAGCTGGATCCGGATCGGGTGGCCGCCCAGATTGCCCAAGAGCTGGGCCTCACCCCCGACCAGGTGCAGCGCCTCACCCGCTACAGCTTGGACTAGAAAGATATTTCAAGATATTTCAAACAGGAAGGCTATCTCCCGCGTTCCCTTGGGTCAGCCCTCCGAAAAAATCCGGGCCAACTGCTCGCAGGCCGCTCTAATCTTCTCCAGGGTGCCGGGGTTGACCAAGCCGTAGTAGTCAAATCCATAGACCCTCTGGGTTTGAACAGCTTGCAGTTGATTCCAAAAGGGGCGGGAACGGAAAAAGGCCAAGGGATCCGCCGCCTCCGGATTGACCACCAACAAAACCTCGGGGTTGGCTTCCAGGATGCGCTCTGCCGCAAGGGTGACATAGCCGCGAAATTGCCCTTGGCTTTGCAGGGCAGCCGTCAGGTTATCGGCGCCAAAGCGCTCCAGCAGATCCCCGGCCCAGCTTTGCCGGTTGGGAGAGAGAATCGGCTGGGTGCCCACCAAAAGCAGGGTTTTGGGGCGAACTGGGGGCAGCTCCTGGGGCAAAAGCGATCCGTACTCCCGCAGCAAGGGATCCGGATCCGCCCCCAAGGCAGCAGCCAGAGTGGCGATGGTTGCTTCCAGGGCAGCCCAACTGTCCACCTGCGTGAGATAGGTGGGGATCCCCAATGCCTGCAATCGTTCTGCCAAAGCCGTGTGAAAGCCACTGGCCCCCACCACCCAGTCCGGTTGCAGGGCCACGATTTGCTCCAGGTTAGGTTGGTTGCCCAGCCCCAGCCGATTTATGCCCTGAAAGCGGGGATCCGCCTCCAACAAGCGCCCGGACGGGATCCCCACCAGCTTGTCCGGAGCCAGGCGATAGAGAATATCGGCTGTCAAGGTGGTGAGGCTGGCCACTCGCCGAACCGGAGCTGGCGGGATCTGGCTTTGGGCGCGGGCCAAGCGACCCATTCCCCAAACCCCCAGGCTGGCCAGGCCCAAGACAAGGAGTTGACGGCGAGAAAGACAAGACGGCATGGACGATCTCCAAAACAGTTCCAAAACAGTCAATTGAGGGTGAACTGAATCGGCACCGTTACCCACGACTCAATCGGGGTGTTGTTCCTCAAGGCGGGGCTAAATTGCCAGCGTTGCACCGCCTCTTGTGCGGCCCTGTCCAGGGCCGGGAAGCCGCTGGAAGAGACAATTTCCACCTGCTGCACCTGCCCTTGGGCATCCACCTTGACCCGCAACAGCACTTGCCCCTGCTGGTTGAGGCGGCGGGCTTGGGGAGGGTACTGCGGCGGCGGGTTGCGCCCCGGGATGGGGCGGGCCAGGATGTCCGGCCTGGCAGCCACTGCTGCGGGCGAGGAGGTGGGGGAGGATGCCTCCCCGGCCCCTTCTGCCGCTGTCGGCGCAGAACCCTGCGCTTGGGATCCACCGAGGCCACCCGTCCCAGGAGCGCTGGATCCAGATCCCTCGCTCCCGCCGGGGGAAGCAGTGCCCCCGCCACCCGAACGGATCCCTTGGATGAGGGGGGTGAAGCGGGGAATGGGAGCGCTCGTAGCAGCCACGGGGGGCGGCCTGTCGGCCACAGGTGCAGCCGTGGGGGTAGCCACCGGAGTTGGAGGGGGCTGCTGTGGTGAGGGGGTGACCGTCGGTGTTGGGGAGGGCGGAGGAGGGGTTGGTGCGGCCATCGGCGTGGGTGGAGGGGTCGGCTCCGGCTTTGCTGTGGGAACAGGCGTAGGGGTGGGGGGCGGCGTTTGCAAAGCCAGCTCAGACTTGGGAACGGCCGTGGTCTCTACTCTCTCCTGAGGCGCAGGAGCCGGTGGGGGTGGGTTATCCGCGGGAGGTGATTCCGGGGCCGGGTCGCTCGGCTCCCCTGCCGGCTTGGGCAAGGCCGAATCTGCCTCTGCCGCAAGCTGCGGCGGCAGCGGATCCTCCAGCCACAGCGTGACCGGGATCCGCACTTCGGGCTCCAGCAGAGGTCGAAATCCCCACCCAACCCATCCCAGCAGCCCCAGCAGATGCAGAAGCAGCGAGAGCAAAGTCTCCCAGCGCAGCGGGCGGGGCTCCCGACTTTGCCCAGGCAACTCAGGGAGATCCTCCAGCGAGGCGCAGGCAACTGAGAGGGCAAGGGAGCAATAGCCCGCCAGCAGCGCCTCCCTAAGTAGCTTCTCCCCCCAGCCGATCCAACGCAGTCCTCCAGATCTTTGGCGCCGCCCCATTGCCCACAGCCCCAGCTCCAGCCAGGCCAGACCCACCCCGTAGGCCATGCCTGCCTGCTGCCAATACCCCATCTGCAGGCGCCACAAAAGCCGAGGGTGGGATCCCCTCCCCGAAGAAGCGGATCCCCGGTTGGTGTGAGTGGGGGGTTCGGCGAGCATGGCTCGGGGCTATCTCGATGGGCACGGCTGGCGGGGAGTCCTAGAAGCGGCTGGAGAAGCTGAGGGCCACATGGCGCCCCGGCTGGGCCCGCCGCTCCACCTCAGGGCCGACAAAGAGGGTGCGGGTCTCGGAGTAGAGAAAATACTTCTCGTCGAAGAGGTTGAACACCCCGAAATTGAGCTGCCAGTTGTCGTCCAGGTTGTAGTAGCCCAGCAGATCCACCACTGTATAGCCGCTGGGCACAAAGGGAATCTGCGGGGGAGCGTTGGGGTTGGTTTGCACCACCTCCCGCTGCGGATCCCGCGGATCCGCCACCAGCGTGGCCACCAGCCTCGCCCCCCACACCTGGCTGGGATCGTCGTAGTGCAGCCCCAGCACCGCCGTCAGCGGCTCAATCGAAAGCAGGGGCTTGTTTTCTGTAAGATTGTCCCCCACCGCCCAGACAAAGCTGCCGTTTAGGCTCCAGCCGGTTAGGTCGGGGCTGAAGAAATATTGCCCTGTCGCTTCCACGCCGTAGATGCGGGCGCGGCTGACGTTTTGGCTCTGGAAGAGGATGACCGGCGGGGGCGGCGGGCTGCCGGGGGGGCCGGGGGGCGAGGGCTCAGATCCCACCCGCCGGAACGCCTCGATAAAGTCGTTGTAGGTGTTGTAGTAGGCGGCCAAACTGAAGCTGGCCTGCGGGTAGATCCCTCGCAAACCCACTTCAAAACCCTGGCTGGTTTCCGGGCGCAAGTCGGGGTTGGAGAGGGTGCGATAGCGAAAGAAGGGGCTGACCAAGTTGGTGAAGCCGCTGTTGATCTCGTTGTATTGGGGGGCCCGAAAGCCGGTGTTGTACTGGGCCGTAAAGGTAAGGTTGGGGTTTATCCTCCACACCAGGCCCAGCTTGGGGGAAACGGCATCGGCAAAGAGGCTGGCCGCTTCTGACCCACTTTTGAGGAAAGCTTCATCGGGACTGGGGGTGAGGTTGTAGGTGTCGTAGCGGATGCCGGGGATCAACGTCAAGTTGCCGCCGCCGAAATCGATCTCATCCTGCACATACAGCCCAAAACGGACGGTGTCCGAGTCGGGAAAATCTTTGGTGGGAAAGGTGTCTGGTGGAATGTTTTGGGTTACCGCTCCGGTTTGCAGGTTGGTCTGAAAACGGTTGCGGGGTCGTTCGTTGCGGGTGGTGGAAATCTCCATGCCATACACCAGGCGGTGGGAGAGATCCCCGGTTTGGAAGCGGCTTTGGGCCTGCAGGCTGGCTCCTAAAATGTTGCTGACCAGCTCGTTGAAGGTATCTCGCCGCACAGGTACGGGTCGGCCCTGCACGGTGATGGTGCGCTCTTCCACGCTGGGCTCGCGGGTGCGGGCGGGCTGGTAGTAAATCTGGGCGGTGGCCAACTCAAAAGCGGGATTCTCAGGGTTGGCGTAGCGATACTCCAAACTGAGGCGGCTGCGCTCGGTGTCGATGGTTTCCCTAAATAAGCTGATGCCGGGATCCAGGTTGCGCCGCGAGAACGTGGTGGTGGTGCGGCTGTTGAAGTACTCGCCGGTCAGGGTGAGGCTTTCCAAGGGGCTGAAGCGGTAAACCAGCTTGGCCAAAACGTTGTCCCCATCCACCGTTTGTCGATCTTTAAAGCTGGGATCCGCTTTGATATCCGGCTCCCTGGCGTCGCGGCGGGTGTAGATGAGCAGGGCTTCCAAGTTCCCCTGCCGGCCCGCCAAGCTGAGGGTGTTGACAAAGCCTTGGTTTTTGCTGTCGTACTGGCTGGAGAGGCCCACATGGCTGTCCCGTTCCCCCAGCAGATCCGCCGGGTCTAGAGTAGTGTAGGTTACCACGCCCCCCAAGGCATCGCTGCCGTAGAGGGTGGAAGCGGGGCCGCGGATGATCTCCACCGTCTTCAGGGTCTCCAGCTCAAAGGTGTCCCGCCCGATGTTGAAGGGGCCGAAGGAAAACCGCTCCGGCTGCCGGATCCCGTCCACCTGGATCAGCACCCGGTTGGCGTCGAGGCCGCGGATGTTGAAGTCCTGCAGGCCATAGCGGACATTTCGCCGCACGCTCACCCCCGGCTCGTAGCGCACCAGATCCTGGATGTTCTGGATAAGCTCCTGCCGCAGGCGCTCCCGGTCGATGACGGTGATGGTGGCCGGGGAGTCGGCCAGGGTGCGCTCGGTGCGGGTGCCGGTGACCGTAACCTGCTGCAGGTTGAAGACGGGGGTGCCCTGCCGCAGCACTTGCAGATCCGCTTGCAGCCGCTCCACCTCCGCCTGATCCCCCCGCCGGCGGGCAGCTTCGATCTGGGCTTCTAGCTCGCGAATCTGCTCCTGGATGGTGGTGGCTCCCCGAGGGGTGGCCTGGGCCAGCAAAGGAGTCTCAGGGATCCGAGCCGCGGGTTGCGCCTGGGCCAGGGATCCCCAACTCAGCCCCAGGCCCAGCCCCAAGCTCACCGCCTTCCAGCCCCAACCGGTTACTCGCATAACGTTTCACTCTCCCAAAAACCCACAAAAAACCAAGTCAAACCTTCGCCTCAACACCCTTTCCTCCCAGCCAGAGGGGCCTTGCTGGGTCTGCGCTGCGCAGGGGGCAAAGCTGCGGCCCCACCGGCGTTGGCATCCACTCCACCTCCAGGCCAAACACCTCCTGCACCCTGCTGGGGGTCAAGACCGCCTGCGGGGATCCCAGGGCCTGCAACTGGCCGGATCCCAGCAGGGCCACCCGCCGGCTGTAGCGAATGGCCAGGTTCAGGTCGTGCAGCACGGTAATCACCGTCAGCCCTTGCTCCTGCTGCAGCCGTCGCAACAGCTCCAGCAGCTCCAGTTGGTGGCGCAGATCCAAAAACGTGGTGGGCTCGTCCAACAGCAGCACCTGCGGCTCCTGCACCAAAGCCAACGCCAGGAAAGCCCGCTGCCGCTCGCCGCCGGAGAGCGTCTCCACCCGCCTCAGGGCCAGGGATCCCAGTCCCGTCTGCGCCAGCGCCCATTCCACCCGCTGCCGATCTGCCCGCGGCAACTGCCACACCCACCAGGGCTGGTGAGGAGAACGCCCCAAGCTCACCAATTGCCACACCGTCAGCCCTGCCGGGATCCGCGGCTGCTGGGGCAAAAGGGCCAACTGCCGGGCCACCTGTTGCGGGCTGAGCTGGGTGTGCAGATCCCAACCGTTCAGGTACACACGCCCCGCCTGCGGGATCAACACTCGGCTCAGCAGCCGCAGCAACGTCGATTTGCCGGAGCCATTGGGGCCGACAATGCTCAGCCATTCCCCCGCCTGCAGGCTGAAGCTCACCTGATGGATCACCTGCCGCGAGCCATAGCCCCCGCTCAGCCCCTCGGCCTGCAAAATTGGCCGGCCCTCCCTCATCGCTCTGCCCCCTGCTGCCGCAGCAGCCAGCCGAAAAACGGCGCCCCCATCAACGCCGTGACGATCCCCACCGGCAGCTCCACAGCCCCCAGCCGGGTGAGGAGATCGGCGCCGCTCAACAGAGCTGCCCCCCCGAGGGCCGAAAGGGGCAACAGCCAGCGGTGATCCGATCCCACCCCCTGGCGCACCATGTGGGGCACCACCAACCCCACAAAGCCGATCAACCCCCCCACGCTGACGGCTGCCGCCGCCAACAAAGCTGCCACCAGGCCGATGGCCACCCGCGTCCGCGCCAACGGGATCCCCAAGCTCACCGCCATCTCTTCTCCCAGGCCCAGCAGGTTCAAAGCCCGCGCCTGCGCCCAGCCCAGCCCCAGCCCGACCAGGATGTACACCCCGGCCACCCGCACCTCCGGCCAGCCCCGCCCGCTCAGGCTGCCGATCAACCACGTCAGGGCCACCTGCACCCGCTCATCGGCCATCAACAACAAGGTGGAGCTAATGGCCCCAAAGAGCGCGCTGACGGCCACCCCCGCCAAGATCAGCCGCTCCACCGCCAGTCCCGAGGGAGTACGCGCCAACCCGTACACCAACACGGTAGTCAGCACCCCGCCCACCCAAGCGGCCAGGGGCACCCAAGCCGTCCACTCTCCCAAGGTGAGCAACCCCACCGCCGCCAGGCCCGCCCCCGCCGAAATGCCCAGCAGGTAGGGATCCGCCAGCCCATTGCCCAGCATCCCCTGCAACAGGGCCCCTGCCATCCCCAGAGCCGCCCCCAGCAACTGGGCCAAGAGCGCCCGCGGCAGCCGCAACTGCCAAACAATCGTCTGCCGAATGGGATCCCCCTGCCCCCACAGGGCTTGCCAGAGTTCTGGGAAAGTCATGGGAACGGATCCCAAAGCAATCGAGACCAAAAGTACTAGGAAAATGAAACTCAATAGCAAACAGGTCAAACCGATTGGCGAGAGCAGCCGCTTTCTTTGCCCCCAGCCTCTGCCCCCCTCAACCTCTGTATACGGACACTCGCGATCGACTAGCACCGGGAAAACCTCTCGAGCTTTGCCCAGGAAGAGAGCCTTCTGAGGCCAAGAAACCCCCTCCGCCCGCAAGGGCGGGATGGAAAACTCAGCCAAGTTGGCCAGGCCTCCCTCCCGAGCTTTATTGAAAGTCAAACTCAACAAAACGTAGTCGCTAGAATAGCAAGGCTTCTTGGATGTTGCAAGTCAGTTTCAATAGCTTGTGCCTAAATTTCTCCCTCTTGCGCTTCAGGGCTTTTGGACAAGACCGGGCAGCGCCTCTGCCCAGCCATTCAGACTTACCTCAGGGGGGATCCAACTACCCTGAGCGAGGTCATTTCAACCAACTGCGAAATGGCAATTACCTAGCTTCCCTCTCCCCAGAGGAGGAGGGCTGGGGAAATGTCTCATACTTCATCTAGATCTAGAATGGCCCAAGCTGATCGGTCCGGTTTGGCCAGGCTCTCAACCTTGAGCCCATTGCTTGCAAACGTTTTGATGCCATGAGTTCTTCCGCCGAGCCTACTTGGGATGCCTTAGAGGTGGATCCCGCCCTGCTCACCCCCATGATGCAGCACTACGTGGAGCTGAAGCGGCAATACCCGCACGCCATTCTGCTCTACCGCCTGGGGGATTTCTACGAGATGTTTTTCCAGGACGCGCAACTGGTGTCGCGGGAGCTGGAGCTGGTGCTCACCGGGCGAGAGGCAGGGGCCATTGGCCGGGTGCCCATGTGCGGGATCCCTTACCACGCCTTCGACCGCTATGCCGCCCAGTTGGTGGCCAAAGGCTACGCCCTGGCCGTCTGCGACCAGATGGAGCCGGCGGATCAAGCCAAAGGCCTGGTGCGGCGGGAAGTGACGCGGGTGATCACACCCGGCACCGTCATCGAAGAGGAGCTGCTGCAGGCGCGGCAAAATAACTACCTGGCGGCCATTGTCCGCCTGAGAGGCTCCAAGCAAACGGTCTGGGGCCTGGCCTATGCCGACATTTCCACCGGCGAGTTCTGGGTCTGCCAGGGCGAGGGGCAAGAGCAGCTAGAACAGGAGCTGGCGCGGCTGCAGCCGGCGGAGATCCTGCTGCCCACCGAAGAGGGGCTGGGCCTGGGCCTGATGCGGCCCGGGGATCCCCAAGCCCCCCTGGGCCTGCCCGGCCAGTACACCTATACCCTGCGGCCAGCCGAACCCTTTGAGCTGGCCACGGCGCGGGAAAACCTGCTGCAGACCTACGGCCTGCGCTCCTTGGAGGGCTTGGGCTGCGAGGGGCTGCCCCTGGCCATTCGGGCGGCGGGAGGATTGCTCCACTACCTGGAAGAAACTCAAAAAAACCTGGTGCAGCCTTCCCCTCAGGGGGGCCATCCGCTCCTGCGCCCGCCCCGCACCTACCAGCTCACCGACTACCTGATATTGGACACCCAAACCCGTCGCAACCTGGAGCTGACCCAGACCATCCGCGAGGGGGCCTTTGTCGGATCCCTGCTCTGGGTGCTGGATCGCAGCCGCACCGCCATGGGGGGACGCACCCTACGCCGCTGGCTGTTGCAGCCTTTGCGAGATCCAGAGCAAATCCGCCTCCGCCAAGACACCATCCAGGAGCTCTTGGAAAGCCCCTCCCTGCGCACCCGCCTGGGATCCCTGCTGGACTCTCTCTACGACCTGGAGCGGCTGGCCAACCGCGTCGCCTCCGGCACCGCCAACCCGCGCGAGCTGGTGGCCCTGGGCTCCTCCTTGGGCAAACTGCCCCAGTTGGCCGAGCTGGTGGGGGAAGCCAAGACCCCTCTCCTGCAGAGCTTGCAGCAGGTGGATCCCGCCCTGGTTGACCTGGGCCGCCGCATCGAGCACACCCTCCTGCCCTCGCCGCCCCCTGTGCTCACCGAAGGGGGGTTGATCCGGCCTGGGGTAGATGCCGAGCTGGACAGGCTGCGGCAGCAGGTGGAGCAAGACCGCCACTGGATTGCCCAGTTGGAGAAAACCGAGCGCGAGCGCACTGGGATCCCCACCCTCAAAGTTGGCTTCAACAAGGCTTTCGGCTACTACATCAGCATCAGCCGCGCCAAGGCCCAGCAGGTGCCCAAGGAGTACATCCGCAAGCAGACGCTAACCAACGAAGAGCGCTTCATCACCCCTGAGCTCAAAGAAAAAGAGGCCCGCATCCTCACCGCCCAAACCGAGATCAACCAGCGGGAGTACGAGCTGTTTGTACAACTGCGCCAGGAGGCGGGATCCCAAGCTGCCGCCATCCGCCAGGTGGCCCAGACCCTGGCTGCTGTCGATGCTCTCTTTGGCCTGGCCGAGGTGGCCGTGCAGCAGGGCTACACCCGTCCCGTGATCACCGCCGATCGCCGCCTGATCATCGAAGAGGGGCGCCACCCCGTGGTGGAGAAATCGTTGCCCCAGGGCCTATTTGTCCCCAACTCGGTGCGCCTGGGATCCCCCCACGGCCCGGATCTCATCGTCCTCACCGGCCCCAACATGTCCGGCAAGTCCACCTACTTGCGGCAGATTGGGCTGATCCAGATCCTGGCCCAGATGGGCAGCTTTGTCCCGGCGCGGCGGGCGGAGCTGGGCCTGTGCGACCGCGTGTTTACCCGCATCGGCGCCGTCGATGACCTGGCCACGGGACAGTCCACCTTCATGGTGGAGATGAACGAGACGGCCAACATCCTCAACCACGCCGGCGAGCGCTCCCTGGTGCTTTTGGACGAGATTGGCCGCGGCACCGCCACCTTCGACGGCCTTTCTATCGCCTGGGCCGTAGCCGAGTACCTGGCCACCCAGGTGCGCGCCCGCACGATCTTTGCCACCCACTACCACGAGCTCAACCAACTGGAAACCCTGCTGCCCAACGTGGCCAACTTCCAGGTGGTGGTCAAAGAGCTCCGGGATCGCATCATCTTTTTGCACCAGGTGCAACCTGGCGGAGCCGACCGCTCCTACGGCATCGAGGTGGGGCGCATGGCCGGCCTGCCCCAGCCGGTGATCGAGCGGGCCAAACAGGTGCTGGCCCTGGTGGAACAACACAGCCGCATCGGCCTCGGCCTGCGCAGCCAGGGGAAAAGCCGCCCTTCTTCAAACAACCCCAAGAAACGGTTCAAGCAAGAATCCAATTCCCGCGGGATACCCGACTGCGATGCCAAGGCTGGGGATCAACTATCCCTGATCCCGACCTCCCTCTACCCCGAGGAGCTCTAGGTCTATCCTCGCTCCGGATCCCGTTCTTCCAGCCCCAAGGTGGCGGCCAGCACCTCCAGCTCCTCCCGCTGCCCCTCCACCCAGAGGTGGGATCCGGGGGGCGGAGCGGCCTCTTGCAGCTTCAGGCGGATCTGCTGCGGGCGGTGGCTGCGCCGCCAGTAGTACCAGCCCGCCCAAGGAGAGGCCAGCAGCAGCGTCCAAGGCCAGGCTCCCCAAGCCGGCTGCAGCATCTGCAGCACCAGGGCCAAACAGGCCAGCCCTGCCCCCGCCAGCCCCGTCAAAAAAACAGCCAACCCCACACTGGCCCGCGCCTGACCCACAAAGGTGGCGATCCCCTCCGGGTCAGCAGATTGCAAGCGATAGGCGCGCCCCTCCAGGTGCTTTCGGAGAAGGGATCCCATTTCTTCCAGGTTGCGACTGCTAAAATAGAGACGAGCTTCGACGCGGTCTTTGCCAGAGGCTCGCAGAAAAAAGAACAGGCCGATGGCCAGCAAGACCGTAAGCAGTAGCGTTGAAATTGTCTCCCCTTGCAAGGAAGAAGAGGCGGCTACTGCCGCACGTGCCTCGGATAGAGAGCCAAAGTTGATGGGCGGCGCAACTGCGATCGGGGCTTTCTCTCCTGACCAGAAAGAAGGAGACTTGGCAAGAAAGCAGTTCATGGAATGCTAGTTTACACGCCTGCTGACCAGTTTAGACTTCTCAGAGGAGCTGGCCGCCCCCTCCTCCAAAGAAAAACCGAGTTGCCACCTCTATCGCTTTGTAGCTCGCATGGGCAAAAAACCCCTCGGAGGGCAGTGCGCTTTTCAGCAACCTCAGTGGCAGTTCAAGAGGAGGGGAGGCTACGCCGGATCTCGTGCCTCTCGGCTGGGAAGTGCAACTATAATAAGTTATGATAAGAGGCTTCTGCTTTACTGACTCTTGTCTCTCTCCCTTTCCAGGGTAGCCTCCTTTAAGAGGGCAGAGCTCTGCAGCGAGGGTTGAGGAGGAGGGTGCCTGCCCCACTCGAGCGATGACGGCGCAAAGCAACCGCTCCAGGGAGACACCAGCCTTAGAGATTTCCTCCCAGTCCTGCCCTTTTGGTTTGCCTGCCTCTGTCGCTGTTTCAGCAATACCTTACATGTCTAACTACGAACCTGAGCTCAACGACATTTTGTTGGATGGCGATCTCCTCGATCCCGCTGAGGAAGCAGAGGTAGATCTGGCCGAGAGCGAGTTTGCAGAAGAGGAGCCAGCTCGCCGCTCCACCGATCTGGTGCGCCTTTATTTGCAGGAGATCGGTCGTGTTCCCCTCCTGGGTCGCGATGAGGAGGTGGCTCTGGCCCAAAGAGTCCAAGACTACATGAAGCTTTTGGATGTGCGCCTGCGCCTGCAGAAAGAGTTGGGACGGGAGCCAACTCTGGCCGAGTGGGCAGCTAGGGCCAACCAGTACCCCGAATGGGCCAACCTCACCCCCGAGAAGCTACAGCAGATCCAGCGAATTGGCAAGCGCGCCAAAGAGCACATGATCAAAGCTAACCTGCGCCTGGTGGTGTCGGTGGCGAAAAAATATCAAAATCGCGGCCTGGAGCTGCTGGACTTGATCCAAGAGGGCACGCTGGGCCTGGAGCGAGCGGTGGAGAAGTTCGATCCCAAGAAGGGTTATCGCTTCAGCACCTACGCCTACTGGTGGATCCGGCAGGGCATCACCCGCGCCATCGCCACCCAGAGCCGCACTATCCGCTTGCCCGTTCACATCACCGAGAAGCTGAACAAGATCAAAAAAGCCCAGCGCAAGCTTTCCCAGGAGAAAGGCCGTACCCCCACCATTGAGGATATTGCTTCCGAGCTGGAGATGACGGTGCCCCAGGTCAGGGAGCTGCTGGTGCGGGTGCCGCGCTCGGTTTCTCTGGAAACCAAGGTGGGCAAAGACAAGGACACTGAGCTGGGGGATCTGCTGGAAACCGACGACATCTCCCCCGAAGAGACGATGATGCGGGAGGCCCTGCATCGCGATCTACAGCAGTTGCTGGCAGATCTCACCAGCCGCGAGCGGGATGTGATCCGCATGCGCTTTGGGTTGGGGGATGGGCGCACCTACTCGCTGGCGGAAATTGGCCGCGCCTTGGATCTGTCGCGGGAGCGGGTACGGCAAATCGAGGCCAAAGCCCTGCAAAAGCTGCGGCAGCCGAAGCGGCGCAACCGAGTGCGAGACTACCTCGAAGCCATCAGCTAGTCGGGCCTGCCTAGGATCTGGATGGAGATCGCTGGCTGGCAATCTTGCTCAGGCGCGTCTGGATCTGGGCTGCCAGCCAGTTCACTTCCGGGATCCGCAGATACAGGGCCCCTGCCGCAAACAAGCTGAGACCGATGCCGGCGGCCAGACCGGCCCAGAGGGCGGCGGTGATTAGAGAAGAGCCGAGAATCTCGTGGGAGCGCAGTTGCGTCCACAGCCAATGGCTGAGGCCCCCGGCCAAGGCGGTGATCCCCAGCAACGGCAGCAGGGCCTGCCCCATCTCCTGCCAGGGGATCTCCGGCAAGCGCTGGTGGAGGCGGATCCCCAGCCCAATCAGAGCCATCAGGTTAACGCCTGCCGTGGCCAAGGCAATGCCCGGTGCTCCAAAGGTTGGCAAAAACAGGAAGTCCAGCAGGGCGTTGAGGCCGATGGCCAGGCCGCTGATGTGCAGGGGCGTAGCCCCATCCTCCAGGGCGTAGAAGATACGCACCAGCACATCCCGCAGCAGGTAACAGGTCATCCCCAGCCCATAAGCCATCAGCAGGGCCGCCACCTCCTGGGTCACCTCCGGCGTAAAGCGACCGCGCTGGTAGGCTACTTGAACGATAGGTTCGGCCAGGGCCACCAGCACCATCGCCAGGGGCAGGGTGAGGATGGCCGTCACCATCAGCCCTTGGCGGATACGCTGGCGCAGCTCCGGCCAGCGGGATCCATCCCCCGCCAGCTGGGCGTAGAGAGGCATCAGGGGCACCAGCACCATGTTGGAGAGGATCCCCAGGGGGGTTTGCACCAAAAGCTGGGCATAGCCCAAGTTGCCGATGGTGCGATCCCCGGGCACGAAGGAGGCAAAAAAGAGATCCACATAGACATTGATGTGGATCATGCCGGAGGAGATCACCGCCGGCAACAGCAGCAGGCCCACCGCCCGCACCGGCGGGGATCCCCACTCAAAGCGCAGCCGCAGCCGCCCCAGCCCCAGCCGCTGCTGCAGCGGCACCTGCGCCAACCACTGGGCGATGGCCCCGATGAGCACCCCCCAGGCCAGCAACGTCGGGATCCCCGTCCATCCCAACGCGAGCAGGATCCCAATGACTGACAAGCTGGAGATCAACGGGCTAAGGGCGGGCAAGAGGTAGTGCTCGGCCGCATTCAGCGCCCCAAAGCCAATGCCAATCCAGCCCGAGAGCAAGGCCAGCGGCGCCATGATCCGCAACTGCTCGGCGGCAAGAGCATGCACTTCGGGGCTGGCCCCTGGTGCGCTCAGGCGCACCACCCAGTCGGCTCCCCACCAGAGGCCCAACGTCACCGCTAAGAGCAGGCAGCCCACCAAGGTAGAAATGGACTCTAGCCAACGGGCCGGATCCTCTCTTCCCGGCTGCTGCTTTTTGAGCACGCTGACGATGGCGCTGTGAAAGGGGCCGTTGATCCCGCCCAGCAAGATCAACAAAAAGCCAGGCAGGACATAGGCTATGCTAAAGGCGCTGTACTCTGTCCCCGAGCCGTAGACTGCCGCGATTAGGGCCTGACGGATAAACCCCATGCCCTTGCTGAGCAGCGTGGCCCCTGCCACCAGCCCTGCTACCGAGAGCAAGGAACGGGGTGGAGAAGACGCGGCGGATGGGATTCGCGGGGCAGACTCTTTCATACCCCTAGCTCCCCACCGCCGCCTTGGCAATGGGCAACTGTCGGGATGCCCTAATCTTCCCAGGATTCACCCACAGGCTCACAGCCGCTACCCCCCTCGCTTCGGCATAGGGCAGCACCATTATCCCGGATTCTCCCGACCTCTGGAGGGAGGGCAAGGCAGAGCTCAGGCCAGCAGTTGTCGCTCCTGCTCCAGTTGCCGCAACAGATGCTCGTCGCCGCGGGCCTGGGCAGCGCGAATGCGCTCTTGTAGTCGCCGCAGCAGGTTTTGCCGATGGGTTTCTTCGACCAAGGTTATAAAGTCCTTGCGCGGGGAAATAGCCGCCGGCACCCTGCTCGCTGCCTTCGCCGCCGGATTGAGGACAAGGCCTCGATACCTCAAGGCAGAAAACTGTGGCAGCGACACAACCGCCGATTGGGCTGGCCAGCTCCACGCCAGGCCCCGGTAGCGCGTTGGCACCTCCTGCCGCTGGCAGGTTGCGGGGGCAGAAGGGACAAAGTCGTGGGCAATGCCCCGGTAGGTCAGTTGCATAGGAAGACTCCCCCAAATAGACTGCGGCGATCTTTAAAGAGCTAAGGAAGAAAGCGACGCCCCTGAGCCAGCTTGTTGAGAGCCGTTAGACAACAGCTTCGGCTTCCTCGGCGCAGCTCAGAGGGTAAAACCCAATTTTATTCTGTATCGAAATTAACAAAATAAGCAGTTGGGTGTCAACTTTGGGTCGAGGTCGTCTCCCTATCCAGAGAATTAGAGCAGCTCGTCGATTAGCCGTAGCACCTGGTGCAGGTCGGTGCCGGCCTCTTTTCCCCGTCTGAGGTTCAGCTCCACCAACTGCTTGAGGGCGAGCAGCTTGATATTGGCCTCCACCGCTGCCGCTGCCATGGCTTGGGCCGCCGGCAGATAGCCGCTGGCCCCCAGATCCAGCAGGGCAGCCCGCCGCAGATGGATGTTGGGGTGGCTCAACACCGACAGTAGCGGTTGGACAAAAGTGGGATCCCCTGTCAGCCGGTAACAGGCCCGCGCTGCCGCGCATTGGAGGCGAATTGAGGGGTGCTCTAGGTAAGGGCGGATCTGCCCCAGGGCGGCAGCCACCTGCAACTGTCCAAGCGCCTCGATCAAAGCCTCCAAGGCGGCAGGCGCTTCTGTCTGCAGACCCTGCTCCACCCAGCGCAGCCCTTCGAGCAACGCCACTCCCAGCTCTTCGGCTTGCCTGGGATCCCGATCCAGATTATTGGCTAGGGCGATCTCCACCAGCGCCTGGGCTGCTGCTGCCACCACTTGGCCATCGGAGCAGCGTAAAGCCTCTTTCAGAGCCGGGATCCCAGCAGGGGAGGCCACCTTGCCCAGGGCACGGGCGGCGTTGCGCCGCAGCGGATATCCCCCCTGCGTGGTGCGATCTGTCTCATCGGCCAAGGCTTCGATCAGGGCCGGGATCCCTTCGGGGATGCGCATGCGCCCCAGCCACCAAGCCGCGTAGTAACGTTCCCCCGGATCCCCATGGCGCAGCTTGGCGATCTGGCCAGCGGGGGTGAGGTCGGCGGCCGGAGGGAGATCTGAAGGAACAGCCGTGGTCATAGCATCAACAGGCCAGAGCGCCTGCAGAGGCCTCAAGCGCTGCGGACGCTGACGATCTTGGCGCCCGACTTGAGCAGCCGCTGCATCGTCGCCGAGAGCTGATCGGCAGAGACAAAGATCTGCTGGTTGGATTTGCGCACCCGGCTGGAGGTGGCCAGGGCCGAGGGCGGGTTAAGCAGCCGCGTCACCTCAATGCAGAACATGCGATCGGACTGGCCCGTTGGCGGCCCCAAGTGTTTGGTAATGGGGCTGGGGGGCAGCAGCCCCCGCACCCCGATGCGGCGGATGGCCGGGGTAAAGCCGGTGGCGAGGGGTACCATCAAGCGCGGCCTGCGCCCCTGGGAACGGTCGTTGTTGGCGTAGCCCCCGTAGAGGGCAAAAAGGTTGGTGAAGTCGCGGGTGGTATGGGCCTTGCGATATTCAAACCCGCGCGGATAGGGGACGATGTTGTCGCCAAAGGCTTCCAGGTATTCTGGGCTGTCGATGTAGGAATCGATCTCCGCGCTGTGGCCCCCAGCGTGGTAGATGTCCAGGTGTCGGGCAATATCCTTAGGGCTGGTGGGAGCTCGCCCCAGCAGGTGCTTGAAGTTGAGCTCGATGGCGCGGGTCTGGGAGTTAGGGTACAAAAACCGCCTCTTGTAGGCTTCGGACTTGGCGATTAAGCGCACAAACTCCCGCACCGTCAGGCTGCCCCGCCGTAGCAGCGATTCCGCACTGGCCAGCTCCTTCCTGTCTGCGCCAAACAGGTGATCGTTGCCCAGCACCTGGCGATAGATGGCCCGCAGGATCGCATTGAGCTGATCCTGGCTGGCATTAGGGCGCAATTCTAAGGGAGTCGTCTCTGTAATGCCCCGGATCCCCATTCGGCTTGCCGCTGTGATTCCACTCATGTTAATTCCTCATGATGAAACTGGCTGGATTAACTTTGAAAAAAGCTTGAAAAGGCTGCTTGGGTTCACCTCTCAACTCAACAACCCTCAGCAGCACAAATATGGGGTTGAAGCGAGAGCAACAGCGGCGCTTTTCCCTCTGGGGGAGAGATCCTCAGACCCAACCGGCCAAAGGGATCCCTTTCTCGCCACCGTTGCCCTCGACAACCTTTCTTCGCTATCCCCCTCAAGCGCCGGGCTGGCCACCTTTTTGGGGGATCCCAAGCTGCAGAACCTAGCTGAGCGCGTTGATGGCGTAGTCGATGTAGGTGTTGGCTTCGGTGGCCGCTTGCCCCGTCAGGCCATGGTTGGCTTTGATGTAGCGTAGCGCTTCGATAAACCAACTGGGGGAGAGTTCAAAAGCGGCGTTGATCTCGCGGATCCCGGCCAACTGATACTCGTCCAACGGGCCGGTGCCACCGGCTACCAAGCAGTAGGTGATGTAGCGCAGGTAGTGGCGCACGTCGCGGGCGCACTTGTCTTTGCCCGCTTGGGTGTGGCATTGTCCCCCAGGCTGAGTGGTATAGGGGAACTTGGCATAGACGGCCTCGGTGGCGCCGCGCACCAGCTCTTCGGCACGGCTGCTCAGGACACGGGCAGCTTCCATGCTGGCGGCAGCCCGCTGAAAACGGCCGTTGATGGCCTGCAACTCGCTGTTGCTCAGATAGCGCCCCTGGCTATCCGCGGTAGCAATGGCATCGACAATAGGGGTTTGCATGATTCAAAACGCTCCTTTACTTAAGCTCAACGCAAAAATCCAACACTGCAAAAGCGGCTTAACTGCAAAATGACTGCAAAAAAGGTTGTCTTCTCAGGGATCCCAGGCCAACCCGAGTTGAACTCCACGGCGGCCTTCACCCTAGGATCCGACTGTTCCAGGCAAAGCGATGGAGATTCCGGCCCTATCAGACCACGGCAGCAGCGGCGCGATCGAAGTAGGACTCGATTTCGGCGATCAAAGCGCTGCAATCACCCCGGGTGATGCCGTTGGGATCGCTCACCACCGCCACCGCAGCTTTTTTCATTTTTTGAATGCCGTTGGCCACAGAGCTGCCAGGGGTGCCCAGCGCCTGATAGGTTTCCCGCAAGCCGTTCAAGCAGCGCTCGTCCAGCACGCTGGGGTCAGCGGCTGCCACCGCATAGGTGATGTAGCGGAGGATGATATCCATATCCCGCATACAGGCGGCCACGTTGCGGCTGGGATAAGCAGGGCCGCCGGGAGCGTTCAAATTGGGCTCCTCGGCAAACAACTGACGGATGGCATCGGTCACAATTTTAGAAGCGTTGCTGGTGAGGCGGTTCACGGCGTCCAAGCGCTTGTTCCCCTCGGCAATCACCTGCTGCAGAGCCGCAAACTCGTTTTCTCCCAAGAAAGCGCCTTTGGAATCAGCTTGCGCAACAACTTTGCCAAATACATCGTTCATGGCTTTAAATCTCCTAGCGAAAGCAAAAGAGGTTATGAATCGTCACTCCCTGCCGCGGAAGTGGAAGCTCCCGCCAGCCAGGAATGCAGCAATGCCCCGATCCCTGATGCCGACCGGCACCGTTGGCACAGCTCCTTGTCCCAACAGACCTGCCCACGGGATCAAAGCCCGTAGAAACAAGATGGGCAAGCTAATCCTCGACCCACCTCCAGTCAAACGGCCTCGCAGGCGAAGCCGCTTGCCGACACATGTCAACGGATCCCGCTTCTTAAAGATCCTCCACTGCCGACAACCTGAACTGGACAGATGAGGAAAATCTGGCTCGCCTTGTTTCCAGTCTTTTTCTATCGCGAGGACAGGGAGCGATTGAATCAAAAAATGTAAAGGGACTTTACTTGCCGCAAAAAGTCTTGGATCCTCATCCAGACGGGCAATCCCGCCCTCTTCTCTCCATCCTTCAGGGCCTTAGTTTTTACAGAAAAAAATGTTACTTTACACAGCTTTACGACATGAAGAAAAATATAAACCGTGATTGTGGCTTTCGGCCAAGAGGCAAGCCCGCTTCAGTATCCACGCAAACCTTCTCATAAAGGATACATAATTTAACATTTGTGGAACCTCCTCGGCAGAGCAGAGGTTAGGGGAAAATCTGAGCAGGTTTTCATCGACCGCCTGGGATTTTTGGTATAAGTCCCTACGGTATTTCTGGATGCGTGGTTATGTCGAACTGGTTGGAGTCCACCTCTTCCCCTGAGCTGTTGCAGATGGCACGTTGGCTGGCGGGAGACTTCAGCAACCAAGAGCAAGCCTGGGAGAACCCACCTTTTTTTGCCTCGATCCGGGTGGCCTATCGCCCCTTGCCAACTGCTGTGCTGGGGGGAATCGGCTTTTATGTGGAGCAGGCTTACAGCGGCCATTTGGAGGAGCCCTATCGTCAGGCAGTGGTGGAACTCACTCAAGTGGGGGACGGGATCGTGATCCGCAACTACCGTCCTCTGCAGCCGCAGCGGTGGCGGGGGTGTGCTCGGGGGAGGGCGGAGCAACTCAGCCAACTGAGCGCTGCCGATCTGGCCTACCTGCCGGGGTGTGATGTGCAGGTGAAGAGGCAGGGATCCCTTTTTGTCGGCGTGACGGAGCCGGGTTGCCGCTGTTGCGTGGTGCGCAACGGTCAAACCACCTATTTGCAGACCACCTTGCACCTGAGCGAGAACGAGTTTTGCAGCCACGATCGCGGCATGGATCCGGTTACCCACCGCCAGGTGTGGGGAGCTGTGGCCGGCCCTTTTCGCTTTCGCAAGGTTGTCGATTGGCAGGCGGAGCTGCTGCAGTAGGTGGGAAGAGAATCCCTTGCCAATCTCGGCGCCGTCGGTGAAAGATGATACTTTGGGAGAAAGCAACTGCGGCCCGCTACATGTCCAATAGGGATCCTTGTCTGCCGGCTGCTCGGCAACGCTGACGCGAATGTGCGAATGAACTTTCCCCATGCAAGACGAACGAGACACGCTTCGCCAACAGCTTCTCACCCTCCAAGGTGAGGCGCTTGCCCAGGTGGCGCAGGCCGCCGATCTGGACGCCTTGGAGCAGATCCGCATCGACTATCTGGGCAAGAAGGGGAAGCTCTCCAAGATCTTGGGGGGCATGGGGAAGCTGCCCCCGGAAGAACGGCCTGCCATTGGCGCTTTGGCCAACACCTTCAAAGAGGCCCTGCAATCTAGGCTGGATAAGCGCAAACGGGCCCTGGCCGAAGCTCAGCTCCAGGCTCGCCTGGAGGCGGAGCGGCTGGACGTCACTATGCCGGGGCCGCGCCGGCCTCTAGGGCGGATTCACCCTTTGCAGGCCACCATCGACCGCATGCTCGATATCTTTGTGGGGATGGGCTACACGGTGGTCCACGGCCCGGAGATCGAGACAGAGTACTACAACTTCGAGGCCCTCAACACCCCCGCCGACCACCCGGCGCGGGACATGCAGGATACCCTCTATTTGGAAAAGGGCTATCTGATGCGCACCCAAACCTCTTCGGTGCAGGTGCGTTATATGGAGCAACACCAGCCGCCCCTGCGCATTGTGCATGCCGGGCGAGTGATGCGCCGCGACAGTGTCGATGCCACCCACTCGGCTGTGTTTCACCAAATGGAAATCTTGGCGGTGGGCCAGAACCTCACCTTTTGCGACCTGAAGGGCACCCTCAAGGAGTTTGTCACTCGCCTGTTGGGCCAGCGAGAAACCCGCTTCCGGCCCAGCTATTTTCCGTTCACGGAGCCTTCTGCCGAGATGGATGTGCGTTTTGGCTCCAAGTGGCTGGAAATTTTTGGCTGCGGCATGGTGGATCCCAATGTATTTCAGGCGGTCGGCTATGACCCGGAGCGCTACACCGGCTTTGCGGCAGGGATCGGCGTTGAGCGGGTGGCCATGCTCTTACATGGCATTCAAGATATCCGCCTGTTCTACAGCAGCGACCTGCGCTTTTTGTCGCAATTTTAGGTCAAGAGAAGGTGCGTTTGTAAACCAACTGCAGGTGCTCCAGCTCGTCTTTGCGATTGGCGCGGCGCAACAGGCGCATTTGTTCTTCGATGACCTGGCGGGCTTCGTTGCGGCTAATCGGGTCAAAGACCAATTCTTCCACAGCAGATGGATCGGCGTTGTGATCGGGGGGCTTGAAGTAAACCCGAAAAAACAGCCGTTGGGCATAAAGGGTGGTGAAGATGGCCTCACCTTCGTTAACCCGACACAGGCCGTAGAGCAAACCAAATGTAGGGTGATTTAGATAGAGCTCATTCATGCCCAATAGCGTACCACTCTTGGTGGAGAAGAGGGGCTTTCCTTCTCGTTCGGTGGCCGAGAAAGTTGCCGAAACGATTTCGCTCCGGCTCTTGAGACCGAGAGCGCAAATCGTAGGTTCCACCCAGCTTGATTTTGGTTCGGCTGTTGCAACTGGATTCGAGGTTAACAGAGTTTTTTTAGACACAGGCCAGGCTGCTACCGCCGCTGCTGTTCCCCCACCTTTTTCTTCATGTCATGCAATTCCTTCTCTACCTCTAGCCGCATCTCCAGCCGGCGAAATTCCTCCTCCAACTTATCTTCCTCAAACGGTTTTCCCCAGGGGCTGAAGCCCCAAGCCGGCTCGGCGGCAGTTTTGGCTTGGGCGGCCTTGACTTCTTGCAGCTTGGTTTTCACCTCTTGGCGGCGCCGGGCAATTTGCGGCAGCAGAGCTTCCAGTTGCTGGATTTTCTCCTCCAGAGCCTTCCCTTGGTTGAACAACCGGCTTCCTTTCTCCAAAAGCTCGGCTTCCCGTCGACGCGCCCCTTCGGCCAGGTCGGGGCGGTTGGCCCGCTCGGCTTTTTCGATGCGAAAGTGCCAGGTCTTGATCTCCTCGCCCAGCTTGGCGAGAGCTTCGCTCAGGGCTTGCTTCTGGGCCAAGCTTTCCTGCCGCAGCCGTCGAGTTTCTTCTTCCTGCTGGCGCAACTGCTCGTCGAGGGCTTGCAACTCGATCTCTGGGTGGGCTTTGAGGAATTCCTCTAGGCGGGTCTCCAAAAATCGGATGATATCTTCGATCAATTTCATGGGCCGATCCTCACTGGCCGAGCGCTCAGTTGCGTTTAGGCTAGCGCAAGCCGGCTCGTTCCCGATAGGCCCCCGTTGGATCGCAGCCTAGACCAGCAAATGCCCATCGGCAACGCGGATGATGCGCTGGGCGGCCTGGGCCACTTCCAGGTCATGGGTAACCACGACAAGGGTAATGCCCTGGCGGTGCAGCTCGGCAAAGAGGTTGAGCACTTCCTGGCCGGTGCGGCTGTCCAGGGCTCCTGTAGGCTCGTCAGCCAACAACAGTTGTGGCCGGTTGACGATGGCACGGGCGATGGCCACCCGCTGCTGCTGGCCGCCGGAGAGTTGAGCCGGGCGCTGGTGCAGCTTGCTCCCCAAGCCCACTTGTTCTAAAGCTTGCTTGGCCCGCCGGCGTTGCTCTGGCTCCGGGATCCCGGCGTAGGCCAGGGGCAGCATCACGTTCTCCAGAGCCGTCAAGAGGGGCAGGAGGTGAAACTGCTGGAAGACAAAGCCAATCTTTTGGTTGCGAATCCGGGCCAGCTCCCGATCCGTCAGAGTAGAGACTTCCACGCCGTCCAGCCAGTAGCGCCCTGAGCTGGGCCGATCCAGGCAGCCCATGAGGTTCATCAGGGTGGACTTGCCGGAGCCAGAGGGCCCCATGATGGCGCAATACTCCCCTGCCTCGATCGCCAAGTCGATATCGTAGAGGGCCTGAAAGCTGCCTTCCGGCAGTGGGTAGACTTTGTTCACCCCGACCATTTGCACCACGGGCAGGTGGGGTGTGGTAGGGCGCTCCAGGGATCCGACCAGCCCCTGGCGACGATCTGCCCAGGGTTGTTGCTCAAGCATGGTGGGTACCGCGACTGGCCCCATTCTAGCCTTTGGGCTGCTGGGGCTTCGGGGGCTGACTAACCGGAAGAGCGGATTTCCAGCGGCTGATGGTAGGGACAGCTTCCTTGCGGATCCACCCGGAGGCGGTAGAGGGGGGAGCGCTCTTGGTCGCAGCGAAAGGCTTGGGCTTGTGAGGTTAAGATCTGGCGGGCAAAGCGGCAGTTCTGGCACTTTCTGCCACCGTTATCGGTGGAGGCAGAAGGCTGTTTTGGACGCGGCACGATTCCTGCTGGTGCGGGGGCGGCCCCTGCCGGGCGGATCAGCTCCCGCGGCGAAAGGCCGCGCAACACCAGTTCGGATCCCTGCCAGCGGGCCTCCACCAAGCCAGTCTCAGCCCAGGCGGCCCAGCGGGGATCCTGGGCAATCTGAGGGGGCAGCCGTACCTGTACGCCGGCCAAGGCGCGGGGCGAGCCCTGTTCCTGCCAGATCTCTTCCACCTCCCCCTCGTAGCGCAAGGCGGGATCCCTGGGAAATTCTGACGGCTTGACTTGGGTTTGCAGGCGGCCGTCGGGCAGCTCCAACCAATGGCCGGGTTGGGGGCAGTGGACATGGTAACGGTTGCACAGCTCCGGCAGATCCGCCAGATCCTGCGCCTGCTGGGGGCTGGCGTGCACCAAGACCACATGTTGGGGGCGAAAGGTGTGGACGATCTGGGTCAGATGCCCAACGTCGTTGTGGCTGTGCCAAGCCAGCCACTCCACTCCGATGCGGGAGCGCAGCGGCGCTGGCCATTGGTCAAAGGGGGTGGCCAGCTCCACTTCCGGCAGCCGCACCAGCAGACAGGAGCGCTGCGGCTGGGCCAGCAAGCGCGACCAGATGGGATCCCAGGCTTCAGGCCCGGCATCGGCATCGCACAGCAACAGGCCCTGGGGCAGGGGATCCGCCTCCGTGAGGGGCTGCACCCGCGGCTGCAGGCGGTCTTCCCAGAACAAGGGCTGATAGGTGGCGAAATTGCGCACCGGCTCCGGCAGGTAGGGGAGCAAGCGTTCGTAGAGGTTGCAGCCTGCCGCCAGCCCCGGCGCCACCCACACGGTCAGCTCTTGGGAAGCCTGGGTAAAGCGGTGGTGGGCTTTGAGGAGGAAGAGCAGCTCCTGCCCCAGCCCCAACACCGGCAGCGGAAACAGCACCGTCTGCCCTGCTGCCACGGCGCTGATCAGACGCTCCAGCAGGCGGTTTTCCAGATGGCGACGGGGCGGATGGCGAGTGGATCCCAGCGAGGCTTCGATGAGCAGCACGTCCGGCTGCCAATGGCGCAAAGCGGTGAGATCCAAGCCGGGGGCAAAGCGGGTTGAGGCCAGGGAACAGTCGCCGGTGTAGACGCAGGTTTGGGCCGGAGTGGTCTGGGTATTTTGCAGCAGGGTTGCCGCTGCTCCCGGCAGGTGCCCGGCTGTGAAAAAGGTGAGCATCAGATGGGGCAGGATCTCTCGTGCCTGGCCAAAGGGCAGTGCCCGAAAGGGAGGAAAGCGAATTTCCCGGTCGTAGCCCGGCCAAACGCCCCGCTCCCACAGGCCGCCCGCCAAGTGGGCGGTCAGGGGAGTGGCATAGATAGGCACCTGCGGGTAGCGACGATAAAAGGCGGGCAGCCCCTGCAGGTGGTCAAAGTGAGCATGGCTGCAGATCACCGCATCCGGGATCCCTGGCAGGGCCTTGAAGAGGGAGGAAGCAGGCAAACCGCAATCGAGGAGCAAGCGGTGGGATCCCATCTCCAGCCAGTAGGCACAGCCCTGCCGGCGGGGATCCGTGCCCAGGGGAAACAGTCGAAGGGGGGGTCTTTCTGACTCCACAGATGTGTTGTTTTTAAGCTAGAAGACCACGCTCAATCCTGCAAACCACAAGGGCGGCTCGGCCAGGGATCGCCCCTCCCCCTCCGTACACCTCCCGGAAAGGCAGGGGCAACCTCTGCCGATCTAGCTATCCTATCCTTCTTCCAGCATAGCTGTTGACCACTTCCGCCGGGGCAGCCGGCCATTTTCTCTATGCTCTCCATGCAACAGCGGAATAATAGGGGGATTTGGCTTTGCCGTGTGCCTGGCTTGGCAGCCCTAGGAGTTGGAGAGCGCATCTGTTGTTTCTTCCGCTGCCGGGTTGTGGCTACGCAAGGCAAAGCCGGCAAAATCGTGATCGTCCGGGCGCACCGTTAGAACCATCAGGTTGTAGAAGGCCCAGACTAGGCCAAACAGCAGCTCTGGCCAGCAGGTTGGATCCCAGTTGCCGGCAAAGCGCAGGGATCCCACCCCCATGGCCAACAACGTCAGCACAATAGCCAGCGCCTGCGGGCCGAGGGAAAGCTGGGACGGCTGTTCGGGGTAGGGGGGCACCCCCCGCACCGCCTGCACCAGCGCCTGGATGGACTGGAAAAACTGGCTGCCCGTCTGCCGCTCCGACTGCCACGCCGCTCCCCACAGCGACGGGGGAAAAGCCAACAGCCAGGTGAGGCGCCCCAGCAGGGCGTAGGGAAGAAACCAGGCAAAGAAGACTCTATCAAAGGCCGGCACCGGCATCCAGCCTGTGCAGAGAAAGAGGATGGGCACCGCTAAATAGGCCAGCTCCGCCACCCCGCCCGCAGCCCAGAGGGCCAGCCACAGGTACTGAAAGCGCTGCTGCTGCGTGGTGGGCTTGCTCCAGAAGGGGTTTTCCCGCAGGGCAGAAAACACCGCCAGCAGAGCGACGCGGCGGTTGCGCAACGGCAACAAAATGCCAGTGACCTGGGCTGGGCGCACTAGGTGGGACTGCCAGCCGCGGCAGTGCATCTGACACCCCAACTGCACAGGGCGGCGAATGTCGATTTGCGGGATCCCCTCCAAAGCTGCCCGCCGAATGAGACAGCCAGATCCCAGCAGCGGCGCCGCCTGGTAGCCCTGGGATCCCACCGCCAAAAGCTGCTGCAGCGGGTGAACCGCCCTGGGCTGGCCCAGGGTGCGCAGCGTTGCCTGCACAAAGCCGGTGGCATTGGCAATCGGGGCCCGCTCCGGAAAGTCGTAAAACAGGGGCAACGTCTGCCACAAAAAATCCGGCTCGACAAAATGGCCGGGATGCAGCAGGAGCAGATATTCTCCCTGGAGCTGGCCGGATCCCAGCATGTAGGCTAGGGGATCGGTCGTGGGGCTTGGGCAAGACCAGTACTCGCAGGGGATGGCCCGCGCCACTTTAGCCATCTCCGCATCTTCCACCCGATCCACAATATGGACAAACAGCCGCTCCCAGGGGTAATCCAGGCGCAGGGCCGAGAGCACCGTCTGCCGGGTCGCTTCCACGGAATCCCGCTGGCGCAGCACCAGCACGTCCACCCGCGGCAGTTGAAAAAACGCCCGCCGCAGCACCTCGGGCGCGGGCACCCCCTCCTGCGGCACCTGGGGATAGCGGCTGAGGATAAAGCCCACCGCCGCCAGCCAAACGTACAGCTCTGCCCCCCAAAACAGAAGGGATCCCAGACCGGTCAGCCCCTCGCTGATGCGCCAGTAGAGGTACGCCACCCCAGCGATAAGGTGGAGCAACCCCACTCCCCGAAACAAGTACACCCGCACAGCCCTGGATCTCACAGGCGCTCCACACAGGATTGGGATTGGGCCAAGCCAGGATCCCCCCTTTGCCCAGCTGCAGGCTGAGGAATGGAACCAGTTGAGCTGTCTTGCCCAGTTGCCCAGCCAGAACGGGAAGCTCACTGCCTATTGGGCAGCCGCCTCAACCGGGTAGACGCTCACCTTTTTCCGCCACTTGCCGTAGCGCTCAAAGGTAACAATGCCGGTGGCCACCGCAAACAAGGTGTCGTCGCCGCCGCGGCGCACGTTCACCCCTGGATGAAACTTGGTGCCCCGCTGTCTCACCAAAATGTAGCCAGGGTGCACCAGCTCGCCGCCAAAGCACTTCACCCCCAGCCGCTTGGCATTGGAGTCGCGACCGTTGCGGGTACTGCCGGTTCCTTTCTTGTGAGCCATAACGCCTCCTCTGCAACTGTGTCGTCGCCAAAGATAAGTTGGGATCCTGAGTTTAGGATCTATTCCTCCGCCGCTGGGATCCCTGTGGTGTCAGTGGTCGCCTCAGAAGTGGATGGCGGAGCAGACTGGGCCGTGGCCAGGGTTGTGCCGTTGAGTTCGATGGACTCGATCAGCACGCGGGTGAGCGGCTGCCGGTGTCCTCTCTTTTTGCGGGTTCCCTTCTTCGGCCTCATCTTGTAGACGATGATTTTGTTGCCGCGGCGGTGCTGCAAGACCCGTGCCCTGACCACTGCCTCGGGAACATACGGATGCCCTAGCGTCACCTGTCCCTCGTGGTTGATTAACAACACCTGGGACAGGGCCAAGGGGCTGTTTTCCTCTGTGCCGGGCAGGCGATCGACGTCGTAAAAGCGCCCTGGCTCTACCCAAAGCTGCTTGCCACTGGTTTCCACAATTGCGTAGGTCATGCCTTTTCCTTGCCGTACAGGTGCCCCTAGGGGTCTTGCAACCTGATCCGAGCATTGACAGCGATTTTTAATCCTAGCGGAAAAACCTGCCCTCTGTCAGCTAGGGCCATTCCCTCACCCCCATCCCCTCTCCCTTTGGGAGAGGGGAGTTGGAGCATCATTCGGTCAGCTTTTCCCAGGCGGCCTGGAGGGCAGCTTGCATGCGCTGGGCGGCGCGGCTAAGGCGCTGCTGCCAGGTTGTCCATTTTTGCTGCAAAAACTCTGCCGCCTCATCGAGCAGGGAGAGGTCGAACTTGCCCCCTTTGGCCAGCTCGTCCCGCACTTGCTTGACCTTGACGCGCACCACCTCCGGCGGATCCTGGGGGCCGACCAGGGATTTGAGGCGATCCCCCATGCGCTGGATGAGCTGCTTGACTTGGCGAGACTTTTCGCTCCAAAAGTTCTTTAGGCCCTCAGTTTCTGATTTGAGGCGCTGCGGCGCATCTTCCTTGACCACCACGGCATCTACGTCGATGGCCTCTACATCCTCCGGCAACAGGACGGCGCGCCCTCCCCAGGGCTCGGCGATGCTGCCCCCCAGGATGTAGGCGGCAATCGTTCCGGTTTCCCAATCGAAGAGAAAATCCTCGATCCAGCCCACCGGCTGATCCCCAATACGCACGGTTCGCCGGTAGAGGGAGCTAAGCGGCGTTGCCGGAGTGGCGAAGACGGTGGAGTAGGTCAGCAGCGCGTCCGGCCCGATGAGAGAGATTTGCTCCAGGGGGGTGTAGCCCTGCTGGCTGGTGAAGTAGCAGACCCGCCCTTGTCCATCGACCCAGATTTCTTCGACAGTGCCCAGGGCCGTGGCAGTGCTGCTATCCAGGGCCAGCAGGCCCACCACTTGGCTGCGTCGGACGACTTGTTCCATAGAGAAGTTCTCCTGACTTGCGGGATTTAAGGGAGATGGAGGCTTGGGCTGCTTAGCCTCCGCGGTAGTAGTGTAGCTGCGCCCTGAGGCGGGCAATTTCCTGGGCCATATCCAAAACCATGGCCGCCCCAACCCAGTTGAGGCCCAAGTCCCGATGCAGGCGGATCATCTGCAGCAGGCGCCGCAGTTGTTGGGGGGTGAGGTAGCTGCTTTGCGCTTCCACCAGCCCCTGCAACAGCAGCCACTCCAGCAGGTGGGTCGGGATCCCGGCTACTTCACTGGCCTGCTCAAAGGTGTAGAGCCGTTCTTCTACCCGCACAATGGCCAAGCTCATAGCCTCACCTCCTGCAAGTAGGCGCGGGGATCCCAGCTCCGATTTTGCCGCAGCTTCTCGTAGAGATCCCGCTCAGTGGGGGAGAGGGATTTGGGCGTGACAACCTTCAGCCGCACCAGCAGGTCGCCCCGCTGCCCTTGGGGATCCCGCCAGCCCTGGCCGCGCAGCCGCAGGGTCTGGCCGCTATCGACGCCGGCGGGGATCTTCAGTTGCACCCGACCGGTGGGGGTGGGGACTTCCGCTGTGCCGCCCAAAACCGCCTCGTCAGGGGTGATGGGCAGCTCGCAGAGCAGGTTGTCGCCGTCGAAGCGGAAGAAGGGGTGCGGGGGCAGCTCCAGGGTGAGGTAGAGATCCCCCCTCGGCCCGCCAAAGGGGCTATATTGGCCTTTACCCTTGACGCGGATGCGGCTGCCCGGTTTGGCGCCGGGAGGAATGCGGATGGTGAGGGTTTCGCCATCCACGCTCAGCCGCTTTTGGGTGCCGTGGAAGGCCTCTGCCCAGGTGAGGCCCAGCGTGGCTTCTACGTCTTGCCCTGGCAGATCCACCGAGACAAACGGCCCAAACCCCGTGGTGAAGCCCTGGAAGCCGCCGCGGCGGGATCCCATGCGGCCCAGAAGCTCGTTGATGAAGTCCTCGAAGCTGGCGTACTGGGCAAATCCCTCCATGCCCGGCCCCGCCGCCGCGCCGCTGCCCACCCGTTGCCAGTACTGGCCAAACTGGTCGTAGCGCCGCCGCTTGTCGGGATCCGAGAGCACCTCGTAGGCTTCGTTGATCTGCTTGAAGCGCTCCTCGGCCGCCTTGTTGCCGGGGTTGACGTCGGGGTGATACTGGCGAGCCAGCTTGCGATAGGCGCGCTTGATCTCCTCTAAAGAGGCATCTCGGCTGACGCCCAGGATCTGGTAGTAGTCCTTGAAATCGCTCGCAGCCATAAGCTCACCCCTACGAAATCAGGTTAAGGCTTTTAGGATACCTTCAGGCTAGAGGTGCAATCGGAAAACCCAGAGCGAGGGAGAAACACTTAGCTCTGTCCTTGCCCCTGAGAGCACTCCCCTAGGGTTTGCGCCTGGAGAAAATCCCCTTGTCGTCTCTTGTGAAAACTTGTTTGACCTTTTCCCAAGCCTTGAGCAGCGCCTGGGTGACCGGGCTGCCCTCTGCCTTGGCCTGGTTATAGGCTTCCACAAAGGTTTGCTGGGCTTCTTCTGAGAGATCGGCGCGGATCTCGGGGGAGATGGTTTCGGGAGTCAGGGATCCCTCTGGCTCGCTGGGCAAGTTCAAGTCGGCAGTGGCCACCTCTTCGCCGCCGGCACTTTGCAGCAGCAAGTAGATTTCGCCCGCTTTTTCCTCCGGCACCTGCACCACCAACAGGAATTCGCCCGCCTGCACCCGCGTCTGGTAGATGGCGGCCTTCTCCTGTGGCATGCCCAGGGCAATGAGGGCGGATCCCAGCCCTGCTCCCAGCGCCCCGTAGAGAGCGCCACCGGTTGCCCCCAGCAGCGCCGCTCCTAGTGGCCCGGCGGCCACCACCGCCCCCAAAAAGGGAATAAACAGCACCCCTACCCCCGTGAGGAGCCCCAGCAGCGATCCAAACAGGGATCCGTAGATGGCGCCGCTGGTCAAGCCATCGAGAACCACATCTTTGCGAGTGATAAAGCCACTAATTTTGGCTTCCGTTTGAAAGTTGCGGCCAATGATGGAGATGCGGTCGTTGGGGATACCGCGGTTGAGCAGGCGCTGGATGCACTCTTGGACTTTGGCTTCTTCTTTGAAAACGGCAGAGACGCACTTTTTGGGGGCTTGGGCGAAGGTATTCATGAAAAAGGCTCCTGTGAAAGTTTTGACCCAAAAGGCTAAGGGAGGTTTTTTGGCAAACTTTTCCCCTCTTTGCCTATGCCGCCTATTATCTCCCTCTGTCGCCCAAGCGGGAGTCGAGGGATCGCGAAACTCCTGGAGCGATCTCCGTACTGAGGAGGCCTGCCCAAGCGCCCCGCGCCGCTGGCCTTCACCCCCAGCCCCTCTCCCAGAGGCACCCTCACCCCCAGCCCCTCTCCCAGAGGGAGAGGGGAGTTGGGAATCGAGGGATCTCACGGCCTAGAGGGATCCAAGACCCTGCCTCAAGCCGCGGCAGACCCCACTCAAAAAGGCAAGATCTAGGGTCTCGAGGGTGTCGCTCAGCTTGTGGTAGTGGGGGTTGCGCAAAAAGGCGGTGTCGGTCACCATAGCCGCAGGGTAGCCCGCATCCCAAAAGGGGGAGTGGTCGCTGAGGCGGGTAACCGGCAGGAACAAACCCCGCCGGCCGGCTGGCAGCCAGCAACACGGGATCCCCACCTGCTGAAAACCGCGCTGCAGCCTAAGCAGATCCCCCAGGGCGGGCCAGTTGCCAATGAGACCGATGTAATCTCCCCGGTCGGGGTAGAGCCGCTCCAGGCCGGCGGGGTAGCGCTGAGATCCGGGCGTGGGATCCCGGTAGCCCAGCATCTCCAGAGAGAGCATCAGCCGCAGGGGTTGGCGCTGTTGTCTGAGAAAGCGGGCGTAGGCTTTGCTCCCTAGCAGGCCCCGCTCTTCTAGGTCGAAGGCCACTAGCCACAGGGGGGAAGGGGCGGGCTCGGCGGCAAAATGGCGGGCCAATTCCAGCAACACCGCCACGCCGCTGGCGTTGTCGTCGGCGCCGGGGGTAGCAGGCGCGGCGTCGAAGTGGGCCCCGATTAAAATGGGCCTGCGGCCAGGCTGGGATCCCGGCAATTTCAAGATCCAGTTGCGGTGCTGGCAGCCATTGGCCTCAAAGGGGAAGGGCTCCACCGGGCCGCACTCGGAAAGCTGTTTTTGGACATACTGCTCCACCTGCCGATGGCCCAAAGGCGACCAGTCGGGATCGCGGGGCTGAGCTACTTGCTGCAGGTGCTCCCGGAGGCGCTGTTGCAGATTGGGCTCTCGGGTCACTTTTCTTGTCCGGCGAGGGCTTGAGCGTGGACTTGGCGAGCCAGCTCCAGAGTAAAGTGGCTGTGGGATCCCGCCCTTCCCGCCAACACCTGAAACGGCAGCCCAGGCTCCCCTAGGTGATCCAACACCAAAGCCGCTCCCGAAAAGTCTTGCTCCCGCGTATAGTTGTTTACTGTCACCACGGCCGGGACGCCCGCCTGCTGGGCCGAGCGCAGCCCGTTCTCCGAGTCCTCAAAGGCCAGGCACTCCTGGGGGCGCAGCCCCATCTGTTCCAGCGTGTAGCAGTAGATGTCGGGGGCTGGCTTTTTGGCGGGGACAATATCGCCGGCAGCGATCACCTCAAACCAGCTCAGGCTTTCTGGCAGGGTGTGCTCCAGAAGGGCCGTCACGTTTTCGGGCGTGGTGGTGGTGGCGATGGCCAGGCGGATCCCGGCGGCTCTGGCTTCCTGTAAGAGGCGCTTGACGCCGGGGCGCAAAGGGATCCCTCCTTGGGCCAACAGAGCTGTGTAGTGGCGGGTCTTGGCCTGGTGCAGCCGGGCTATTAGACTGGTCAGGTCTTCGCCGGCAGGCAGGGGCGGCTGGCAGGTCTGGACGAAGTGGCGAATGCGCTCTTTGCCGCCGGTGATGGCCAGGAGCTGGCCGTAGAGCTCCACCGACCAGTGCCAGTCCAGCCCTGCCTCGGCAAAGGCGGCGTTGAAAGCCACGCGGTGCCCATCCCGCTCCGTATCCGCCAGCGTGCCATCCACATCAAAAATGAACGCCTGCAGTTCCATGCGCATCCCCCGTTCCCACCCCGCCAGCCTCTTGTCAACTGGGCAAGCGACCCTATGCTACCTCATAGTTTGGATGCTCTCAGCCAGGTTCCTGGGAAGGCCAACAAGATGAGAAAATGAGGCACCGGTTATCCAAGTCTCGCCATGAGCTTTGATTTTGACTTGATCATCATCGGTGCTGGCGTCGGCGGCCATGGCGCGGCGCTGCATGCCGTCGAATCCGGCCTCAAAACCGCCATCGTCGAAGGTGCGGAAATGGGCGGCACCTGTATCAACCGCGGCTGCATCCCCTCCAAAGCTCTCCTGGCCGCCTCCGGACGCCTGCGGGAACTGCAACACACCCCTGAGCTGGGCATCCAAGTGGGATCCGTCCAGGCCGACCGAGGAGCCATTGCTGCCCATGCTGCCCAGGTGGTGGAGAAGATCCGCACCGACATGACCCGCTCCCTAGAGAAGCTGGGGGTAACAATCCTGCGGGGGCGGGGCAGGCTGGCGGGGCCACAAACGGTCGAAGTCCAGGAAGAGAAGGGATCCCAGACCTACACGGCGCGGGATGTGATCCTGGCCACGGGTTCTCGACCCTTTGTGCCGCCGGGGATCCAGGTGGATGGCCGCACCGTGTTTACCAGCGACGAGGCGGTGCGGTTGGAGTGGATCCCGGAGCGGCTGGCCATCATCGGCAGCGGCTACATCGGCCAGGAATTTGCCGACGTCTACACGGCGCTGGGATCCCAGGTCATCCTCATCGAAGCCCTGGAGACCCTGATGCCGGCCTTTGACCCCGACATTGCCCGCCTGGCCCAGCGGGTGCTGATTAAACCCCGCCAGATCCAGACCTATGTGGGCGTGCTGGCCAAGCAGGTGATCCCCGGCCAGCCGGTGACGATCCACCTCTCCAACGGGGAGACGCTGCAGGTGGATGGCTGCCTGGTGGCCGCTGGGCGGATCCCGGTCTCAGAAGGGCTGGGCCTGGCGGAGCTGGGGGTTGTTACGGACAAGCGCGGCTTTGTGCCGGTGGATAGCCGCATGGCCACCGAATTGCCCCACCTGTGGGCCATTGGGGATGTGACGGGCAAGATGATGCTGGCCCACGCGGCGGCAGCGCAGGGGCGGGTGGCGGTGGAAAACATCTGTGGCCGCCCTGCCTACATGGATTACCTGAGCATCCCAGCGGCGGTGTTCACCCATCCGGAGATGGGCTTTGTGGGGCTAACCGAGCCGCAGGCCAAAGCCGAGGGCTATAGCGTAGGCACGGTGCGCACCTACTTTGGCGGCAACTCCAAGGCCATTGCTGCTGGCGAGACTGAGGGCATGGTGAAGCTGGTCTTTGATAAAGAGACGGGCCTCTTGCTGGGATCCCACATTTTTGGGCCGCATGCCGCCGATCTCATCCACGAGGCAGCCCAGGCCATCGCCCGCCGCGCCACGGTGCAAGAGCTGGCCCGCCTGGTGCATGTTCACCCCACCTTGGCAGAGACGCTGGAGGAGGCCTACCGGCGAGCTGCCCACAGTTTGACGGCGGCCTAGCCCTGCCCTGCTGCCGACCGACACGGGCCGACTTGACGGCCAAAACCGGTCTAAGAATCTACAAAGACTCTTAGGATAGGGGGGAAGAGGTGGGAGGACGTGCCTTTGGCAAGCGAAGCGGAGATCACCCAGGCAGTGCAGGCCCAGTACGAGGCGTTTCCCTACCCGCCTGTGCCTTACGACCAACCCTTTGAGGGCTTCTCCAGCCTGGGCAGCTATACGTTGGCCCAATATGCCCGCACCCGCACCTTACAAGAGCCGACGGGCGCCAGGTTTTTGGTGGCCGGGTGTGGCACCGGCTGGGAGGTGCACGGCATTGCCGCCAGCAACCCCGGCTATGGCGCCGTGGTCGGGATCGACCTCAGCCGCCCGGCCCTAGAGATTGCCCAGAAGCGGATCAAGTACCACGGCCTGCGCAACTGCTCGGTGCACTACGGCGATCTCATGGATCCCTCCACCTGGCCGGAGGGGAGCTTCGACATGATCAGCTCCTATGGGGTAATTCACCACACCGCCGATCCGGTCAAGGCTTTGCAGAACCTGGCCTCGCGCCTGGCTCCCGACGGGGTAATGGCCCTGATGCTCTACAACCGCTCAGGCCGTTGGCATGTCTACCGCATTCGCCGTGCTTTGGAGCTGCTGGGGATTACTCCACCGGCCACCCGGGAAAAGATCGAATTTGTGCGGCAATTATTAAAGGCAGCCCATCCCAATTCCCTGCTGGCCCGGCACGCCAAGGCCCACGAAGAGTACTACTTACCAGATGAAAACATCGTCGATAACTTCTTCCACGCCAACGACATCCCCTTTGACATCGGCGAAATCCCCGACCTTCTGGCCCAGGCGGGACTGGAGTTTATCGATGTCGCCCCCTACTTGGACTATTGGAACGCCAGGCCCTTGATTGCCGCCACCCACCCGGAGTTCCACCGCCGCTACGAGGCCCTTGCCCGCATTGACCAACTGCGGGTCATCGAGTACCTGGAGCCCCTCTACCACACGCAAAATCTCTTTTGGTGCTGCCACCAGGGCAAAAAGTTGGCCCATTGGGATCCCTTTACTCCCGAGTTTTTCCAAAGCTCCCGTTGGCAGCTCAACCCCCTCTTTCTCCAGTACGGCAAGGTGCGCTACTGGGATCAAAAGATCCCCTTTTCGGATCTGCTGGGCAAAGTGGATCCGGCCCAGATCGTGACCCAAAAGATGGACATCTTCTGGCCCATCGCCCGCATCCCGGGCAAGATGATCGCTTCTAGCCGCTACCAGGTGGTGGAGCTGCTGCTGCCATTGGCCAAGCAAGCTCGTTCCGGCGCCGAGATCTTGGCCGACCATCGCGAGAGAGCCGGCCACGTCCTCCGCCTCTTCCAGCAGTGGGAAGCCGACCGGCTGGTTCTAAGAGTTGCTCCCTAACTCCCCTCTCCCTTTGGGAGAGGGGCTGGGGGTGAGGGCTAAGCAGGCTGTCGGCCCCCCACAATGGCACGGCAGCGAATGTAGGGCCCTCCGGCGTCTACCTTGGCCGGCTGACCCTTGCCGCAGTGGCCGGATCCCAAGTCCCACCGGAAATCCCGCGACACGGCATCCACCGACTGCAACACCTCAAAGGCATTGCCCGTGATGGTAACTCCCCTCAGCAGCTCCGCCAGCTTGCCGTTGCGAATGCGGTAGGCCCGCTCCACGCCAAACATGAACTCACCGGTGGAGTCGGCTTGCCCGTTTCTGGCCCCATCCAGGAAGTAGCCGTCGGGAGTGCTGGCGATGATCTCCTCCAATGTCTGGGATCCCGGCTCGAGATAGGTGTTGCGCATGCGGATGAGCGGCTCATCGGCGTACTCCCAGGCGCGGGCATTGCCGGTGGGCTCGACGCCGAAGTGGGCGGCAGTCTCCCGGTTGTGCAGGTAGCTCACCAGGATGCCGTTCTGGATGATGGTGGTGGTTTGGGTGGGGACGCCCTCATCGTCCACAGGCAGCGTTCCCCCTGCCCCCGGCATCAATTCAGAACGGCCAGAGTCCTTGAGAGTAACCAGCTCGCTGGCCACCCGCTGCCCCAGCTTGCCGGCTGCCACCGAGCCGGCCAAGACAAAATCCGCCTCGACCGTGTGGCCAATGGCCTCGTGCACCAGCAGCCCCACGATGGAAGGGGACAAGATGACCGTGGCCCATCCCCCCTCAGCATAGCCTGCAGAGAGGAGATCGACGGCTGTGGCAGCCGCCTTCTCCGCCATCTGCAAGGGATCCGCCCGAAAAAGGCAATCCCACCCCCCCGTCACGCCAATGGACTCAGTACCGCTGCTGAGTTGGCCATCCGCCTCGGCCACCGCCTGGATCCGCAGCTCAGGGCGCACCAGCCGGAAGGCCACATCCGCCCCATCCGTAGTAACAATGGCTTTTTCCTCGTAGATCTCGTTGTAAGTGCAACTGGCGGAGGTGATGCGGGCGGAAGACTTGCGCGCCTGGGCTTCTGTTTCCAGAGCCAACTGGATCTTGGCCTCCAGGGGTTTGTTGACCACCTCCTCCACGCCGGGCTCGCAGAACTCCCCCTGGGCCAGGGATACGCTGGGCAAAGCCTTCAGCTTCTGCCTGCGGCAGTCGGCGCTGGCGCGGGCCGCTTGCTGAGCTTCGGCAATGGCCTTGCGAATGGCTGCTGGCGAGGGATCCCCGGTGGCGGCAAAGCCCCAGGTGCCGTCTTCTAGCACCCGTACCCCCACACCTGAGCGCCGTCGAACCGCTGTGCGCTCAATGCGCCCCTTTTCCGCCGTGACACTGCGAAAGACTTTGCTGTGGTAGCGCAGTTCCACAAAGCCAGAATAGTCTCGAAGGATGTCGCGCAGCAGATCTCGCATGGCAATGAGGCGGGAAGGCCGTACTCACTCCAGCATAGCTTTGTTTTCGCCTGAATCCTCCGCCAGCTGGGGCGGCTGCCACTTCAGCACCAAGGTTGAAAGAGGGGGCAGGCAGAGCTCAAGCGAGTAGGGCAGGTTGTGGTAGGGCCAGTCATCCGTCCACTTGCCCCCTAGGTTGCCAACCCCGCTGCCCCAGAACTCTACCGCGTCGCTGTTGAGCAGTTCCCGGTAAAACCCTCGCTGCGGCACGCCAATGCGGTAATTCGGCCAAACCACCGGCGTAAAGTTACAGACTACCACTAGCCACTCCCTGGGATCCTCCCCATATCGGATAAAGGAGATAATGCCCCGATGGTCGCTGCAGTCAATCCAGCGGAACCCTTCTGGCTTGGTGTCTTGAGTGTAGAGAGCTGGCTGCGAGCGCAATAGATGGTTGAGAGTGGCTACGTAGTGGCGCAGTTTAGCGTGGGGCTCATACTGCAGCAGCTCCCAGTCTAGATCTGCCCAAACATTCCACTCGTTCCACTGGCCAAACTCCATGCTCATGAACAAAGTTTTCTTGCCGGGGTGGGTGAACATGTAGCCGTAGAGGGCCCGCAAACTGGCAAACTTGTGCCACATATCCCCTGGCATTTTGCCCAACATGTGGCTTTTGCCGTGCACTACCTCATCGTGGGAAAAAGCCAGCATGTAATTTTCACTGAAGGCATACATGAGGCTGAAAGTCACTAGGTTGTGATGGAACTGGCGGAACCAGGGATCCATGCGAAAATAATTCAGCATGTCGTGCATCCAGCCCATGTTCCACTTGAGGTTAAAGCCCAGACCACCCACATGGGTTGGCCAGGTTACCATTGGCCAGGCAGTGGATTCCTCGGCAATGGAAAGAACGCCAGGGTAGTACTTGAAAATAAGGGTGTTGAGCTGGCGAAAAAAGTCGATGGCCTCCAGGTGTTCTCGCCCGCCGTAGCAGTTGGGGATCCATTCTTTGCGGTCGTAATCCAGATAGAGCATCGAGGCCACTGCATCCACCCGAATGCCGTCAACGTGGTACTTGTCAAACCAAAAGAGGGCGTTGGCCACCAGATAGTTGCGCACCTCGTTGCGGCCGTAATTGAAAACTAAGGTGCCCCAGCCTTTGTGTTCGCCCTTGCGGGGGTCAGCATATTCGTAGAGGTGGGTACCGTCAAAAAAGGCCAGCCCATGCCCGTCTTTGGGAAAATGCCCCGGCACCCAATCGACAATGACGCCGATCCCTTCCTGGTGGGCGCGATCGACAAAGTACATGAAGTCTTGGGGCGAGCCGTAGCGGGAGGTTACCGCGTAGTAGCCAATAACCTGGTAGCCCCAGGAGCCGTCGAAGGGGTGCTCGGCCACGGGTAAGAGCTCGATGTGGGTAAAGCCCAGCTCCTTGACATAGGGGATCAATTTGTCCGCCAGCTCCCGGTAGGTAAGAAAGCGGGTGTTGGGCTTTTGCTCCACCGGCACCAGGTGCCCATCAGCGGGGGGGTCTTCCGTGGAAGCGTGCATCCAGGATCCCAAATGCACCTCGTACACCGAGATGGGCGAGCGCAGGGGGTCGGTGGCAGCCCGCTTTTCCAGCCACTCCTGGTCGTGCCAGGTATAGGTGTGGAGGTCGGCTACAATTGAGCCGGTTTTGGGTCGCACCTCCTGCTGAAAGCCATAGGGATCTGACTTTTCGTAGATATCCCCCCAGGCAGTTTTCACCTCGTACTTGTAGACGGCTCCTGGCCCAACACCAGGGATGAACACCGCCCAGATGTCGCTTTCGCCCAGCCGCTTCATCTGGTGTTGGCGGCCATCCCAGTGGTTGAAGTCGCCAATGACACTGACATTGCGGGCGTTGGGAGCCCAGACGGCAAAGTGGACTCCCTGAACCCCATCTACGCTGATGGGATGAGCGCCCAACTTCTCGTAGATGCGGTGGTGGTTGCCCTCGTTGAAGAGGTAGCGATCCAGCTCACCGATGTGGTTGACCTTCTCCAGGGGAAAGCGATAGGGATCCTCCCACTCTTCCAAGTGCTGGCCCTCCGAATCCCAGACCCGCTGCGCCCGCAGAAAGTAGTCTGGAACCGGCGTGCCAGGCGCAAAGCACAGCTCAAACAACGTTTCTGGATGCAGCGGCTGCATGGGGTAGGCCTGCCCAGTGGCGCGTTCTACCAACCAAACCTGTTTGGCATTAGGCACCAGGGCCCGCACCAGCCAGAAGGACGTCTCCCCCTGCTCTATCTGCTGCGGCCCCAAAACAGCATAGGGATCCTGCCACTGGTTGGTGACGAACTGAAGCACTTGTTCGGCAGACAGGAGAAAGCCCATCGGCAAGCTTCAACAAAGCAACAATCTCAGTCTAGCGGTCGTCGGCTGCCGCTTTTGGCAGCTCATGGATTCCAGAGCCATGGCAGTAGCAGCCAAACCTTTCTGCCCCCGGGAAAACCTGCTAGAGTTGGGAGGGGATAATTCCCCTCCTTGCCAGCGAGGTTGGTTGGCTTGTTCTATTTTTGGGGTTTTGGGGACTTATGGCTATCCTGCTGTCGAGCGAACCTATCCTGGCCGTGAGCATCTTCGGCATGGGCCTGCCAGAGCTGGCCGTGATTGGGATAATTGCAGTGGTCGTGTTCGGCCCCAAGAAGCTGCCGGAGTTGGGCAGCGCCTTCGGCAAAGCGTTGCGCAGCTTCAAGCAAGAGATGAACAACCCCAGCAGCGATGACGAGCCCACCGCCGGTGCCGATCGCGTCAGCGGGACGGAGTCCCTGAAGGTAGAAGCGGAGAAGGTGGTCGAGAAAGATGCCGCCTGAGGGCATCTGCACTGAAAAAATGGTGTCTTGGGTCGGCTCCTCGTTTTGTAGGAGATAGGTGCGAGTAAAAGCGGATACCGCAAGTTGCACGGCCGGCATCTGCACCAGCCGCAACAAAATGAAGTCGGCTTGCCGGTGAGCTGGATCCAGGGCTGATGTATATTTTTGAAAAAGCTACCGGCCTGGCGCTACCGCTTGACCCAAAGCCGGGCTGGACAGGCGCAGCAGATGGGGGGCTATGGCGGAGCCGACCGATTTCGAGCTGATGCGCCAGATCCAACTGCGGGATCGCCGCAGCCACTTTTTACTTAAGGATCGCTACCAAAAGCGCCTGCTGGAGATCGCGCTGTCCACTCTCAAGCAGCCTCACCAGGCCGAAGAGGTGGTGCGCCAGGTGTTTGAGTTCTGCTGGAAACATGCGGAGGCCTTTGACCTGCAGCGGGATCGCTCGGTGG
Source organism: Synechococcus sp. W60.3 (assembly GCF_047502615.1). Taxonomy (NCBI): domain Bacteria; kingdom Bacillati; phylum Cyanobacteriota; class Cyanophyceae; order Synechococcales; family Synechococcaceae; genus Synechococcus; species Synechococcus sp. W60.3. Next base: position 64,719 of record NZ_JANSHJ010000010.1, read on the forward strand.
CCCTGTGGCTTTACGAGTTGACGGCCTTTCAAGCCCAAGAACGCTTGCGGCGCTGGAGCTGGTTGCCCGCCCCTGCCTCCATCCGGGTCGCACCTCCTTGGTGGCCGCGGCGCCTCCTCTGGGGCAGCTTAGTAGGGTTAGGGATCTACGCAGTGGCCATAACAGCGGCCTACTGGCGGCTGCGCTGGCAGGGGGAGTCGGTAGCCATTCAACGGCTCTATCAGGAGTGGCAACGACAACCGCAGGTACGGCGAACCCTTCTGCGCGACCCCAGCTTCCGCAACCCCCTGTTGGTACAAGCTCTCTGGTCGCCCCGCGCCAAGCAGGTGTTGCTCTTGGCTTCAGAAATGCCCCCTGCCCCCCCGGGAACCACCTACCAACTGTGGCTGGAGTCGGCTGGGCAGCGCCTGGAAAGCGCCGGCACCTTCACCGTCAACGCCGAGGGATCCCTGCAATGGCTCAGCCAGCCCACACATTCACAGCAGCCGACCCGCCTTTGGATTACCCTCGAACCGGCAGGCGGGAGCGAATCCCCCACTGGCGCCCCTCTGCTGCAGAGCAACTTCTGGATCCCTGCCTCTCAACCTGAGGAGAGCAAAGAGAACCTCTTAAACTAGCTTGAAATGACTCCTGAGACCCTGGAAGTTGCCCCGTCAGGTCAAGGGATTCATCCCCCCGTATACGGCGGGGAAGAGGGGGGCCTGCGCCGCCAAGGTTTCGGTCAACAACCGTTGCCATGACGGTAGTAGGATCAGAGGGCAGGCTTGCCGACGCCACACCAGGATTCGCCAGTATCTATCGGGAAATGGGTTGCGTTGGTTTCGCTTGGCCCTGCAGTTGCACGGATCGGTTGTGCCGGCAGTGCTGCCTCGCACCCTCATCTGTGGTCTCCTGGGAGTGCTGGTTTCCGTTCTCTACAAGCTGGGGTTGCCCATAGCGCTGTCCTCGTTGGTGGCGTTCGTGCCCAACATCGTTTTTGGCTTGATGCTGGTGTTTCGGACAAACACTGCCTACGAGCGGTTTTGGGAGGGGCAAAAAGCTTGGGGATGCGTGGTGAGCAACGTGCGCAACTTAGCCCGCTTGATTTGGGTAGCCATTGAAGAGAAGCAGCCAGACGATCGGGAAGAAAAAATCAAAATCCTCTATCTCCTGCCTGCTTTTGCCATCGCCATGAAGCAACATCTGCGCCAAGAATTTTTGCCAGATGAGCTTCAGACCCTCCTCAGCCCAGAGCAGTTGCAACGTCTTAAAAACCTCAACCATCCCTCCTTGCAAGTTGCCTTTTGGATTGGAGACTACCTACAGCGCCAATACCAAAAAGGCCGCGTTGAAGTCTATCAGCTAACGATCATGGTGGAGCGGCTCAATAACATGGTCGATGTCCTGGGCGCCTGCGAGCGCATTCTCATGACCCCAACGCCCATGGCCTACGCCTTACATTTGAAGCAGTTGTTGCTGCTGTATTGTTTGTCTTTGCCTTTTCAGATGGTGGAGGGATTGGGCTGGATGACCGGCCCCATTGTCGGGCTGCTGGCCTTTATGCTGTTTGGCGTCGAGGAGATCGGCATTGAAATTGAGAACCCCTTTGGACGGGATCCGAACGACCTGCCCCTTGATGTGATTTGCAGTAGGATGAAGCAGAATATCGCTGATTTGATCCAGTCTGCCTAGAACAACCATGGGTTATCTCATAAACAAGCTTAGGTTTCCCTGGGGAAGGTAGTCCGGCTTTTTAAATTTTTCCAGTAACACCGGCTACGCAGCCGACAGCCGTACTTTTAGGCTTCTTCTGTGCCAGAGGGATCCCGCTTCTCCCCAGAATTGTTGGGTGGGGAGATTGGCCTGGGCAACTTTCTGGGATCTGGACGACAAGGGATCCCACCTCGGCGCCAGGAATGATACCTTGAAGAAAGGCGTAGGATCTCGACCGGAGCGACAGCCATGCTGAAATGCACCACCCGCCACGTTCACATCTTTGCTGGCGAGGTGACCGCCGATAACCACTTTGTGCCTCGCGACGATCTGCTCACCCTCGATGTGGATCCCGACAACGAGCTGGTCTGGAACGATGCCGCCTTGCAGAAGGTCTATGCTCGTTTTGAGGAATTGGTAGAAGAGTACAGGGGCCGGGATCTGACTGAGTACAACCTGCGGCGCATCGGCTCTGACCTGGAACACTTCATTCGCTCTCTCCTCAAGCAAGGGGAAATTGCCTACAACCTGCAGGGGCGTACCCCCAACTACAGCATGGGCTTCCCCCAGATCCCTGCTGAAGAAATTGTCGGCCAGTACATCCCCAAAGGTTAGCCTCTCTTCCATCCCTGACTCTGGGCCTGCCAGCCCGCACGCCAATCGTTGACCTGTTATCGGAGTATCAGCCCATGTCTGGAGAACCTACCCCCGCCCAGGAAACCGCTGTCGAAAAGCCGGCCCGGGTTGAGGCCGCCAACCCTGCTCCCAAGGAGACTGACACTGCCCAAGCCTCGCCCAAAGCCGCAGCAAAAAAACCAGCCAAGGAAGAGAAGCCTTTCGAGCAACTCATTGCAGAAGATGTGATCCCGGCAACCATCGCCGCTTTTCAGAAACGCGGCGTCACCGATCTGCAACTGCGGCTGGAGGGCAAGACGCTGATTGGCTCGTTTGCCGGCGGCAAAAAGCAGTTTAGCGTCCTCTTTGCCGAGGGATCCCTCAATGGGCCCAAGTTCTTCCGCTGCGCTATTGAAGGATCCCCGGCCAGCACCATTGAGTCTTTTATGATCGACGAGCGTCGCGTCGATGTGCCCCTGTTCGTGTTCTATCTGGTGCAGCGCCTCTATGCCCAGCAGTGGTATTGAGCGATCCCAGGCAGATGCCTGAGCCGCCAGCCAAACCCGTAGGCAGCGCAGCCAGAGATTGAGCTAGCCACCTGTTAGGCAAGGAAGGGATCCCCGGACAGGGATCCCTTTTCGCTGAGGCGGGGGATGGGCTGTAGAAGCCAAAAGAGATTATCTTTTGTGAAGAAAAGTAAGGCGGTGCTACGGGAGAGCGCGAAATGTACATCGTGCAGATTGCGTCGGAGTGTGCCCCGGTCATCAAGGCGGGGGGGCTGGGGGATGTGGTGTACGGCCTCAGCCGAGAGCTGGAAGTGCGGGGGCACTGTGTCGAGCTGGTTTTGCCCAAGTACGACACCATGCGCTACGACCAGATCTGGGGCTTGCACGATGCCTACCGCGACCTCTGGGTGCCCTGGTATGGGGGAGCTATTCACTGCTCGGTGTACTGCGGCTGGGTACATGGCCGCCTTTGCTTTTTTATTGAGCCCCACTCCGGCGACAACTTTTTTAATCGTGGCTGCTACTACGGCTGCCCGGACGACAACATGCGCTTTGCTTTTTTCAGCAAGGCGGCTTTGGAGTTTCTTCTCAAAAGCAATAAGCGCCCCGATATCATTCATTGTCACGATTGGCAGACAGGATTGGTGCCGGTGCTGCTCTTTGAGATTTACAAGTACCACGGCATGGAAAACCAGCGGGTATGCTACACCATCCACAACTTTAAACACCAAGGCTTTGGCGGCCCGGAAATCCTCTGGGCCACCGGCCTCAACCGGGAGCCCTATTACTTTCATTACGACCGCCTGCGAGATAACTTTAACCCCTTTGCCCTCAACTTTATGAAGGGCGGGATCGTCTTTTCCAACTTCGTGACCACCGTTTCCCCCACCCATGCCCTGGAAGCGCGATTTGGTAATTACAACTATGGACTGGGACACACTCTTTACTTGCACCAGCACAAGTTTCGCGGCGTCTTGAATGGCATCGACTACGATATTTGGAACCCTGAGATCGATCGCTTTATTCCTTTTCACTACACGGCGCAAACTTTGGAAAACAAGGCCAAAAACAAAAAAGCACTGCGGGATCAGCTATGGCTACAAGATGTTGATAAGCCCATTGTGGCCTATATTGGGCGGCTGGACGAGCAAAAAGGCGTGCATCTGGTGCATCATGCCATCTACCGCTCCCTGTTTAAAAATGCCCAATTCGTGCTGCTGGGATCCGCCACGGAGCCGGGGATCGGCGCCTGGTTTGCCCATGAGAAACGCTACCTCAACGACAACCCCGATGTTCACATCGAGCTGGGCTTCAACGAAGAACTTTCCCACCTCATCTATGCGGGGGCAGACATCCTTGTGGTGCCCAGCCACTACGAGCCCTGCGGCCTTACCCAGATGATCGGCCTCAAGTACGGCACGGTTCCGGTGGTGAGGGGCGTGGGCGGCCTGGTGGATACCGTTTTCGACCGCGATTACGACACTCGCAAATTGCCGGAGCAGCGCAATGGCTACGTGTTCTACCACACGGATCGCGCGGCTCTGGAGTCGGCGCTGGATCGGGCCATCGACCTGTGGTACACCGCTCCCGACCAGTTTCGCCAACTGCAAGTCCAGGGCATGAGCTACGACTACTCCTGGAACTACCCCGGCAAAGAATACCTGGAGATCTACGAGTTCATTCGCCACCGCTGAGCGATCCCCAGCGATCCCAGCCCTTGACCACAAGGGGGAAATGCTGGACGATAGGTAGCAATGCCGCTCTTAACCTTCCCTACAGATTTATTGCCGGGGAAGGGGAGCTTGCTCGGTTATCTTCTCCTACCTGAGGATCCCTGGCCGCTATGATGGGCTATCTCGCCTTGGTACTCCACGCACACCTGCCCTTTGTGCGCCACCCTGAGCAGGACTTCGTGCTGGAAGAAGAATGGCTCTACGAAGCCATCACCGAGACCTATGTCCCGCTGCTGCACATGTTCGAGGGGCTGCGGCGAGATGGCATCGACTTTCGCTTCACCATGTCCCTGACGCCGCCCTTGGTGTCGATGCTGCGGGATCCCTTGCTGCAGGAGCGCTACGACCACTACCTAACCAAGTTGGAAGAGCTGGCCCAACTGGAATACGACAAGAACGCCACCAACGGCCACATTCGCTACCTGGCCGAGCACTACATCAAGCAATTTGCCATGGTGCGCGATCTCTGGGAGCGCTACGACCGGGATCTGGTGCGGGCCTTCAAACAGTTTCAAGACAGCGGCAACCTGGAGATCATTACCTGCGCGGCTACCCACGGCTACCTGCCCTTGATGCAGATGTACCCGCAGGCGGTATGGGCCCAACTTATCGTGGCCTGCGAGCACTACAACGAACACTTTGGCCAATGGCCAAGAGGGATCTGGCTGCCGGAGTGCGCCTACTACCAGGGGCTGGAGCGGATGATCGCCGATGCCGGCCTGCGCTACATGATCACCGACGCCCACGGTTTGCTCTATGCCAAGCCGCGGCCCCGCTACGGCATGTACGCCCCCATCTTCACCGAGACTGGCGTTGCCGTCTTCGGTCGGGATCACGAGTCTTCGCAGCAGGTGTGGTCAGCGGAGGTGGGCTACCCTGGGGATCCCGTCTATCGCGAGTTCTACAAAGACCTGGGGTACGAGGCCGACTACGAGTACATCAAGCCCTACATCATGCCCAACGGCCAGCGGAAAAACACCGGCATCAAGTACCACCGCATCACGGGGCGCAACCTCGATCTGGGACAGAAGCAACTTTACGATCCCTACTGGGCCAGGGAGAAGGCGGCAGAACATGCGGGCAACTTCATGTTCAACCGCCAGCGGCAGATCGAGTATTTGTACAGCGTCATGGGGCGTCCGCCGCTGGTGGTGGCCCCTTATGATGCCGAGCTGTTCGGCCATTGGTGGTATGAGGGCCCCTGGTTTTTGGATTTCCTCATTCGCAAGAGCTACTTCGACCAAAATACCTATCGCATGACTCACCTGGCGGAGTACTTGCGGGAGAACCCCACCCACCAGGTGTGCAAACCTGCCCAGTCCAGTTGGGGGGCGCGCGGCTTCCACGAGTACTGGCTCAACCCCACCAACGCCTGGATCTACCCCCACCTGCACAAGGCCACCGAGCGGATGATCGAGCTGAGCCGCCGCGAGCCTGCCGATGACCTGGAGTGGCGGGCCCTGAACCAGGCGGCGCGGGAATTGCTCCTGGCCCAATCTTCCGACTGGGCCTTCATCATGCGCACGGGGACGATGGTTCCCTATGCGGTACGCCGCACCAAATCCCACCTGCTGCGCTTCAATCACCTCTACGAGAAGATCCAAGCCGGCCAGTTTCGGCGAGAAAAAGCCACCCCTGAAGACGAGCAGTGGCTGGCCAAGGTGGAATACATGGACAACATCTTCCCCAACCTCAACTACCGTGTCTACCGGCCCCTCTGACCATTGGGTAAGGCCGGAACCTTTTGGCAACTTCCACCCGCACCGCGTGGAAAAAAGAATTTCCGACTACTTGAGCCTCACTCCCCCCCTTCCTCTTCGACGATGGGCTGGGGTTGGTCGCAGCAGAGGCGCGCTCGGGAAGTGTTTTCTTCAATCGGGTTTGAAACGACTGCAGTTTGAAATAGCCATCATCGGCATCCCTGCGGACTTTCCGCTGCCGAGGGCGGGCCTTGTTGCGAAGGGATCCCAACTTCCCTGCCCTGATGGCCAGCCCTGCCGGTTCTAGAGCTTGGTGCCGCACTCGGCGCAGAACTTGTGCAGGCTGGGGTTTTTGGTGCCGCAATTGGGGCAGTAAATCAGCTCGGCGGCTTGCTCCAGTTGCCGCTTTTCCGGCAGGCCGATCATCTGGTAGTTGGCTTTGCCGGCGGGCACCATCGGGTAGCAGTTCTCGTCCCGCTTGACCACAAAATCGACCACCACCGGCCCCTCGTGGCGCAGCATCTCTTGGATGGCGTCGTCCACTTGATCGGGGTGATCGACGCGCATGCCCTTGACGCCAAAGGCTTCAGCCAGCTTGACGAAATCCGGCATGCCCGGAGTCATATCCGAGTGGGAGTAGCGCTCGCCGTGGAAGGCCTGCTGCCACTGCCGCACCATGCCCTGCCAGCCGTTGTTGATGATGGCCACCTTGGTGGCAATGCCGTACTGGGCCACCGTGCCCAGCTCCTGCATGTTCATCTGGAAGCTGGCGTCGCCGCTGATGCAGATCACCTCGGCGTGGGGCAGGGCCACTTTGACCCCCATGGCCGCCGGGAAACCGTAGCCCATGGTGCCCAGGCCAGAACTGGAGATCCACTGGCGCGGCCCGTTACGCAGAAACTGCGCCGCCCACATTTGGTGCTGACCGACATCGGTGGTGTAGTAGGCGTGGGGAGCATGGCGACGAAAGGCATCGATCACCTGCTGCGGGGCGATCACGCCCTCATAGCGGGGCACCTGCAGGGGGTAGTCCCGTTTCCAGCGCTCGATCCGCTCCAGCCAAGCCTGCGTCTGGCCAGGGGTGTGGGGCATTTTGCTCAGTTGCGCCAACAGCTCCACCAGGACGGTGCGCACATCTCCCACAATCGGCACGTCCGGAGTGCGGTTTTTGCCCACTTCTGCCGGGTCGATATCAATGTGGATAACCTTGGCGTGCTTGGCAAATTCGTCCAGCTTGCCGGTTACGCGGTCGTCAAAGCGGGCCCCCACGGCAATCAGCAGGTCGCACTCGGTAACGGCGAAGTTGGCGTAGGCGGTGCCGTGCATGCCCAGCATCCCCACCGAGAGGGGATCGTTCTCATCGAAGGCCCCTTTGCCCATGAGGGTGGTGGTCACCGGGATCTGATAGGTGTGGGCCAGCTCGGCAATCTCGGCATGGGCACCCGAGATGATGGCCCCGCCCCCCACGTAGAGCAGGGGCCGCTTGGCCTGCAGGATCAGCTTGGCCGCCGCGTGGATCTGGCGCGGGTTCCCCCGCACCGTGGGCCGGTAGCCGGGGATGTTGACTTCGCTAACCGGCTGGTAGTCGAACTCTTCCAGCCCCACATCTTTGGGAATGTCGATCAGCACCGGCCCCGGTCGCCCGGTGCCAGCAATGTGAAAAGCCTCGGCCACGATCCGAGCCATTTGGCGCGGATCCCGCACCACGTAGGAGTGCTTGACGATGGGCAGGGTGATGCCAAAGATGTCGGTCTCCTGAAAGCCGTCGGTGCCGATCAAATGGCGGGGCACCTGGCCGGTGATCACCACCATGGGCACAGAGTCCATCATGGCATTGGCAATGCCCGTCACCAGGTTGGTTGCTCCTGGCCCCGAGGTGGCGAAGCACACCCCCACCTTGCCGGTGGCGCGGGCGTAGCCATCGGCAGCATGGGCGGCGGCCTGTTCGTGGCGGACTAGGAAATGTTTGAGTAGCCCTTGGGATTCGGCCTTGTACAGCTCGTCGTAGATGGGCAAGATCGCTCCTCCTGGATAGCCGAAAATGTGCTGCACCCCATGTCGATGCAGGCTATCCACCAGTGCATAGGCCCCTGTTGCCACGATATCTTCTCCCCACTGAAGACGACCGAGCGCTCAACCTGAAGGGTTTGAGCTAGAAGACCAGCCAGCTATTGGCCGGCTTTTTAGGTTGTGTATTTAATCCAACAGTCTAGCAGGGGTTTGCTCCGCAGGGTTGAGATTTGCCTGGGGGGTGGCAACCGGTTTTTTCCTTCACCCTGCTTTTGCCTTGGAGAGCCCTTTAAGGCTGAGCTGTCGCATCCCCAGCAGAGGTGGCTCTAGATGAGAAGGGATCCGCTGCCCTGGGGATCCTGCGCTGCAAAACCTGCCCAGGCCGACGTGAGACCATCCGGTTCTCAGAGGGTTGAACCTGAAATTGATGGCATCCTCCCCTCAATATTTATTGAGGGGATTATTGCCCCTCGAGCTCCCCTACTTCTCTAAAACCTGCTGTTATCTATCTAGGTTTGATGATTGCGATGCTGGTCGGCAACCCGCTGGCTGGCCTCAAGACCGGCCCAGAGCCGGTTTTTGCCCGGTCTTCTGTCTCAGCAATCGATGAAGAAACTATTGGATTGCTCGCTTAGTTGTTCCCGCTGCTTCCGTTGAACAAGTCGAACTGGAGCGGGAGAATGGGCGCTGGGTTTGGAAGGTGGGGTTTGCCAACGACATTGAGGTCAAAATCGATGGCAGAGCCGGGAAAATTCTAGACATCGATGATGACTGGTAGTTGGGCTGCTGCAAGAGCCCAAGAGAGGGCTGACGAGTTCTATCGGATCCTCGAGCGGCTGCTGCGCAGGATGAGCCATGCCAATTCCAAGGCCGGCCCCAGCACTCGCCAGGCGCGAAAGCAAAGCAGCAGGGATCCCTGTCCGTGCCAGCCGGTGTGGGCGAAGGTCAAGCGCAGGTGGCAAGCCAGCGAGGGGGGGAGGGTTGCCAAAAGCCCTAGGCACTGCCCCGTCAAGGCCGGGTCGGCAAAGCCGATTTCCAGGCCGCCTCGCCAGGACTGGATCTGGATCCCCTCGGCCAACCGCCTCAGAAGGGGCCAGAAGCGAGGCCAGTCGGCAAAGGAGAGACGGCAGCCCACCCAGGCTGGCCAATGCCCGCGAACGTATAGGGACCCGCAGCGCCATTCCCAACCCCGACGGCTGCCCCGCAGAGCCAAGCCCCTCCACCCGCGCCATTCCCCAACCCAGGCGAGGGGGCCCTGCCAAGGCTTGCGGTAGCGCAGCAGGAGCTGTTGTGGCCAGAACAAAAACAGCCCCAACCCCGTGACCAGCAACAGCCCTGCCAGGCGCTGGATGACCTCAGGCCAGCCCATAGCGAGCCAGAAAACGGGGCAAATCGACCACCTGACAGGTATAGGATCCCTGCATGACCAAGCGCCCCTGCTGCGTGATCTTCACCTGAAATTCAATGCGCCTTCCCACCGCTTGCACAACCTCAACCTGAACGTGTAGAGGATCCCCGACCACGGCTGCCGAGCAGTGTTCCAGGGCAAAGCGGATCCCGACGACGGCTTCTTCCCCCTCGTAGAAGGGCTGCAAGGTGTTGTGGCCGCACCGCTCGATCAGCGCCAACAGCGCCGGGGATCCGATCACCCTCACGCCGGGGTTGCCCAGGGCCTCTGCCGTTTGCTCGGGGCCGGGGATCCCTTGCCAGGTGCCGCGGGTGCCGAGAGGAACAGGTTTCACGGTCTGGGAGCCCCAACAGGCGAGGGTGGGCATTTAGCGGGATGCAGTCCTGGACTGCCACAGGCGCCAGCCCTGCCCAAGCAAGAGGCAGAGAACCAGGATCCCGACGAGAACCACCAGCACCAGGGCCCGCTCCAGGCGGGTGGCATAGAACCCCGTCACCGTCCAGTTGCGGCTGAGGTTGGAGCCCAAAATGGCAAGCATAGCCAGGCCCAAAGCTTGGGTCCCTGTCCAAGGTGCCCTTCCCCTTTCTTGGTTTAGGGCTATGGGCTGCAGCGCTGCCAAGATCAAGGCGGTGATCAAGGCTGCCAGCAAGAAGGCCGCCTGCGGCTGGGCGTGGACGAAATAGCCCACCCCCAGCGGCAGGAGCAGGCTGGCCAGCGTCAGGCCGATCCCCGTCGGCAGCGGCCTGTCTTGCCCGTACACCCAGTGGACAAGCGCTGCCAGCCCCATGCTCGCCATGCCCAGGTACAGCGCCGCCGCCACATAGGGCTGGGTGAGGTCGATCCCGGCCACCTGCAGGTTGAACTGGTGCAGCAGGTTTTGCAGCAGGGGTTGGGCCGACAAAAACAGGGCGGCCATTGCCCCCCAGCGGCTGGGAAAAGCCAGACACCCCAGCCCCAGCAGCGCCGCCCCGTAGGATCCCCCCAGCCGCAGCGCCAGCAGCGCCCCACCGCCTACCAGCGTCAGGCTCACACAGGCCCGCCAGAGCAAGGCCTCTTTCCCCTCGGGTGCCGGGATCCCGCCCTCCAAAGCCAGCAGAGCCCACGAGAGCAGCACCCCCGCCCCGTACAGCAGCGCCCAAAAGGGATCCTGGTACAGCCCGTTGCGCACCAGGGCCAAAGCCAGCGCCGTCGCCACCAGCCATCCCACACCGTGCCCCAGGGCCGACAGCAGCCGGTTGGAGCCCACCTCGCTGTCGCGCGAGGACTCCGTCCCGCTGGCGGGAACGGGGAGGATCAGCAGGGGCAGCGTGCCCGCCACCAGGCTGAGGGCAGCCAGCCCCACCGGCAGCAGCACCGACCAAGGGAGATCTTGGGGGGAGCCCATCTCCAGCAGGCGGGATCCCCAGGTCAAGGCGGCGATGCCGCTCCAGCCCTGGCCCAGACCCATCAGCACAGACAGCATCTCCGCCTCGGCCAAGCAGCCCAGCAACGGGATCCCCACCAAGCCCATCCCCAGGCCGCAGCCCCACAGCAGCAGAGAAAAAGCAGCTCCCGCCTCAGATTCCTCGAAAGCACCGCGGGCTAGGCCCCACACGCTGGCCAAGCTGAGCAGCAGCACCGCCAGCCCCTGCCCGGCCCGCCCGCAGCCGCTCAAGCCCAGCAGACCCAACCCCACCAGTCCCCCCAGCAACACCGCTAGCGGGATCGGCTCCGACAACTGTCCCAGCCCTGCCCCCAGCGCCGCCAAGGCTGCCAAGCCCAGCCCCACTGCCGGCTGCCAACGGCGAAGGGATCCCCAGCGGCGATAGCGAATCGCTTCCAACAGCAAAACCACCAAGCCAATTGCAGCCCCAATCGCCAGCGCTCCGCTTACCATCTCCCCCTCCTGACCAACCCTTCCTCAACTATCGCCGATCTTGGTCTGGCCATCGAAGGACTCCGTCCCGCTGGCGCAAACGGCAAAAGGGTTGACAGAAACTTGGTGCCTTATCCCCCAGCCGGGGAAGGGCAATGCCCCAAGCCGCCGAGGCGGTGGCAAAGATAAGCTGGAAAAGAGCAGCGAGCGGGCGTTCATGTCTTCCGAGCATTACAAGTTCGACCTCTTCTTGCGTTACCACCGGGCCCAGGCCCGTTGGGCGCGGCAGTTGGCGGAGCGGCTGGATCGGGAGGGCTTCAAGGTCTGGTTTGACCGCTGGATGCTACAGCCAGGAGACGACCGCCGGCTGGAGCTGCAACTGGCCATCGAACAGTGCCGCTGGGTCGGGGTGGTGGCCTCGCCGGAGTTTGTCGCCAATCCCTGGCCCAGAGATGAGCTCTACAGCGGCTTCTCCCACGCCCCGCCCCGGCAGAACCAGCGCCTGCTGACGCTGCTGCACACGCCCGCCGAGCTGCCCCGCCCCCTGGCAGAAGCGCCGCTGCTGGACTTTAGCGGCTCCGATGAGGATCCGGTGCTGTTCGAGTACCGGGCCCGGGAGCTGATGCACTTTTTGGATCCCAGCTTTCCCGCCCCCGGGGATCTGCAGCGATTTCGGCTGCAATACCGTCGCCGCGAGGAACTCCCTGAAGATGAGGAGGTGCGGGGGTTCCAGGCCTTTTTGCGGGCCATTCAAATGGCCATCCTGCGCATTGCCACCGGCGAAATGCCCTCTGCCACGCCGGAGGAAGGAGCACGCAAGATTGCCATTTTGCAGTTTATTCAGCGGCTGTTTCAGTGGAACAGCGCCGACATTCAATTTGAGCGGGCCGAGGAGTGGCGCAAGCGGGGCAACCTGAGCGAGGCGCTGGCCGCCTACGACCGTGCCTTGAACATGGATCCCAACTTTGCCCTGGCCTGGAGCCGGCGCGGCGATGTGCTGGTGCAGTTGGCCCGCTACCGCGAGGCGGTGGACAGCTACAACGGATCCCTGAGCATCAACCCCTACGACGAGGAGACGCGGCTGCGCCTGGCCCTGATTTTGGGGCGCCTGGGCCAGTACAAAGCGGCGGTGGTCAACTACGACAAGGTGCTGGAGAGCAACCCCGAAGATGCCTTGGCCTGGCACAATCGCGGCATTCGCCTCATGCAACTGAAGCGGCCCAAGCTGGCCCTCAACAGCCTGAACAAGGCGCTGCGCTACAACCCCCAACAGCCCCGCACCTGGCTGGCGCGTGGGATCGTGCTGCGGCGGCTGCGGCGGCCCAGCTCGGCGGCGGCCAGCTTTGCCCGCGTCCTGAAGCTCAACCCCAGAAGTGGCCGGGTCTGGCGCTACCAAGGCAATGCCCTGTTCCACTGCCAGCGGCTGCGCTCGGCCATCGAGTGTTACAAGCGCTCGCTGCGGCTGCGCCGCCGGGATCCCATTACGCTCCACAACCTAGGGGTGGCTCTGCTGCGCCTGGGGCAGTATCGGCTGGCCAGCAAGGCCCTGGAACGTGCTCTGCGCTACGACGCCGACAACCCCAAAAGCTGGTATGCCCGCGGCGTGGCCTTCCAGAAATTGGGCTACCTGAGGGAGGCTTGCATTCACTTCGAGGAAGCCCTGAAAATCCGGCCAGAGGACTTCCCGGCTCGCTACGCCCTGGCGGTGGCCCAGCAGGAGCTGGGGCAATACGAAGCCAGCCTGGAGCAGTTCCGGCGCCTGGTGCAACAGCGTCCCGGCAGCTTTGCCTGCTGGTTTGGCCAGATCACCAGCCTGCGGCGCTTGGGCCGGTTGGAAGAAGCCCTTGCTGCCGCCCAACAGATGACCCGCCTCAACGAACGGGATCCCTGGGGCTGGTTTGCCTTAGGGCTAGTGTATGGCGACCTGAAAGAGGCAGAAAAAGCGGTGGAGGCCTACTCGCGGGTTTTGCAGCTCACCCCAGAAGACGCGGTGGCCCTCAACAACCGCGCCTGGGAGGCCCTGAAGCTGGGGAAATTGGAGCTGGCTCTAGCCGACGCCCAACGGGCCACAGAACTGGAGCCGCAGCGGCCCGCCTTCTGGCATACCTTGGCGCTAATCCAACTACAGGCCGGCCAGCGGGAGGCGGCCCAGGCCAGTTTGCAGCGCTGCCTGGAACTGGATCCCCAGTTTCAGCCGGCCCAAGCTGCTCTGCAGGAGCTGAACCGCGCCGGCTCCAGCTCGCCGACACCGTTGCCGGGCAACTTTGCCGAGAGCCCTGCTGCTGACGCGCCGGCAGGAACGGCGCTGCCAGAACTGAAAACCCTCACCCCTCAAGAGGAGCCGCAACCGGTAGACCGTAGGCCCCTACCGGATCCCTCCGCTTAGCCCTTGTCTTGTGCCAATCCCCACAACGCCCTGACTGGATTTATGCCCAGGGACAGCTTGCCTCCCTGCCTGAGAAAACTCCACCGGCTCAGGGCTATGTAGACCATCCGCGAACTGAAGCGCGGAAGCAGGCTACTGAGCAGGGGGAGAACCTCAGCCTTAGCAATATACAAACTGTGCTGTTCAGAGGGGCCGTCAGCTCTCCCCCGTTCACAGCAAGGGCAGGCCGCGCAGTCGTCGCAGTTGGTTGATATGGGCTGGGCAATCACACCCGAACAGGGCAATGGCGGCGTTGCTCTCTTCGAGGGTGAACTCCAAGAAAAGATGCTCCGCCGCCTCGACCTCAGCTTCAGATGGGTTGGGATCCCCTATCTCTGGCCAAGGGAGCGGGTGCCGCCACGGCAAAGAACGAGAGCGGACAACACTCAGATCAAATTGAGGCACCTCCAGAGCAGAAGCCCAAGCCATAGGAGCAGGCGACAGCAGCAACGCCCACAGAGCCGGTGTAGCCCACCTAGCCCAACGCCAATAGAAATGAGGGATCCCTGCCATCAATCTGACCAACTCACCGTAGCGGTAGTGTACCACTGGTTTTGGCTTCTGTCAGGAAAGAGAAACTCCATCAGCCGAAATGACCGTAAAGTGGTTGAGCTTACAGCCTGTTAAGGACTCAAGGGGTACAATAGCAGCACTTAGCAAACCAACTTC